>JAEWIJ010000138.1 GCA_023387235.1 Pseudomonadota bacterium | reverse complement strand
AAGGAACAGCGCGGCACGACCTTGAGATTGCTCTGACGCACCTCGTCGAGAAGGCCACGTACCAGCTTCTTGCCTATGCCCCGCCCGTGAAGGGCGCTTGGGACTTCGGTAAAGAAGACAATCAGTGTGTCGCCTTCCCGGTGATACTCGGCAACGGCAAGGCCGGCGCTGGTTTCCAATTCGAAGCGTTGTTGCTCGCCGTTGTGCCTGACAAGGCTGCTCGAGATACCATTCGAACTCATTGAACTTCCTCCGCCGAGATCTGGCACTCCGAGCTGCCAAGACAGCCATTCCGAGTTGGCGCCTGGCTATTTCGCCATGAGCTGCGGGAGGAACAGGCTGATCTGAGGAAAGGCCAGCAGAACCGCCAGGCACACCAGAAGCACCAGGAGGAACGGCAGAGACGCGCGCACGACCTGGGTGATCGGGACGCCCATGATGCCGGCCGTGACATAGAGAGAGATGCCGAACGGCGGCGTGATCTGAGCGATCTGCATGCTCAGAACCAGGATCACGTTCATGTAGATCAGGTCCACCTTGGCCGCGATCAGCGCCGGCAGCACGACCGGCACGGTCAGGTACATGATCGGCAGCGGGTCGAGGAACATGCCCATGATCAGCCAGAGCAGGGTGATCATCAGAACCAGCTCCATGGGCGACAAGCCGGAGCCGATCGTCCAGGCGGCGACCTCCTGCGGCAGACGCGCGAACGCCAGCGGGGACGTGAAGAGCAGGGCGCCTGCCACCAGCAGGAAGATCATCGAGCTGTTGCTCACCGCGCCTTTCACCGCCTGATGATAGAAGTTCTGCCAGGTGATCCCACGGTAGACGAACATCGAGATCAGCAGTCCATAGACGCATGAAACTGCCGCCGCCTCGGTGGGCGTGAAGACACCGCCGTAGATCCCGCCGAGAACGATGACCGGCATCAGCAGCGCGGGAAACGCCTTCAGCGTTGCCTGGCCGCACTGGGCCCAGCTCTGACGTACCTGCTGATCGCGCTGGTACTTGCGGCTGAGCAGCATTCCGGTGATGCCGAGTGCCAAGCCGATCAGGACGCCGGGAACGATGCCGGCGATGAAGAGCAGGCCCGCATTCTGCTGCGCGAGAGCGCCGTAGAGGATCATGATGATGCTAGGCGGGATCATCTGCCCGAGCGTACTGCTGACGGAGAGCAGGCCGGCGATGAACTCCTTGCTGTAGCCAGCGCGCACCATCGGAGGTGTGGCGAGCGCGGCAACGCCGGCGAGCGTCGCCGTTGTCGAACCAGTGATCGCTGCGTACACCATGCACGTGAGCACGGTCGTGAATGCCATGCCGCCCTTGATGTGTCCGACGTAGCTGTCGACCGCATCGTAGATGTACCGGGCAGGCCCGCAGTAGGCCATGATGTTGCCAGCGAGCAGGAAGAACGGCACCGCGAGGAGCACGAAACTGTCGATGCTGCCGAACATCGTCATCGGCACGCTGACCGCCGGCATCGCCATGAAGAAGAATGTGAGGAAGATGGCGCTGACGGTTAGCGCGATCCAGATCGGCAGCCCCGCGAGCACCAGTCCGGCCAAAATGCCGATGCCAACTCCCAGCACAGCGTGTTCTCCCGGTTTATGTCGATTGATCGCGCGGCGTGGTCCGCGTCATTGCTGGCAGTTGGCTCGCCGATCTACGGCTCAGGCCGTACGCGCGGCTCCGGCGCACTCATTGCCTGGATCGCAGCAATCATCCCGGCGAGGCTGAATAGAACCAGGATGCCCATCCCGAGAGGCACGATGCTGTAGGGCAGCCACTGCGGGAACTGGAGCGAAGCGGTCAGGACGCCGTATTCGTAGGTCTGCAACGCGAGCTCCGCGCCCCAGGCAAAGATCGCGCCCCCCACGATGAAGGCTGCGAGATTCACGGCGAAGACATGCAATTGCTGGCGTGCGCCGGTGAGGCCTGTAACGAGTAAGTCGAGCGCCACATGGCCCTTATTGCGAAGAACCGGCCCTGCAGCGATGAAAGCTGCGAACAGGGCGAGATAGCGCGCGCCCTCCTCAATCCATTCCAGCGAGAAGCTGAATACATAACGCATGATGACAGCGGCGAAGGCCAAGCCAACACTGGCAAGCATGGCCAGTCCAGCGACGAGGAAGAGTAGCTTCTCGATGATGTTCATAGTGCGCTGTAGCACGGTGCTCGCTCTCCACATTGACCGGGCCGGCGCATCGATATGCGCCCGCCCGGTTGCTGTCCCGTTCGCCCAAAAATGATCAGCGCTTGATCTCGATGCCCTCGCCGAGCTTCCTGACCTGGTCGACCATCGTCTGGCCATCGGCGCCGACCGCCTTAACGAAGCGCTCGACAGCGGCATCACGTACTTTGCTGGCGAAATTCTCCATCTCGTCCGGGCTCAACCAGCTGATCTTCACGTTGTAGGGGGCCGCCTGCATCTCCTTGAGATAGCGGATCTCAAGCTCGTCGACCGCCTTCGCGGCGTACGCCTGAGTTTCAGGGATGGCTTTGGTCTCGATGATCTCCTGAAGATCCTTCGGCAGGCTGTTCCACCAGCGCAAGCTGGCGAGGAACGGGAGCCCGTAACCGGCATAGAACGGCAGCGTCATGAACTTCGTGTGCCAGCGCGCGTCGTGATAGTGCACTGGCGTGGTCACGAGCCCGTCGACAACGCCCTGCTGCAGGGCGACGGGCACTTCCGCACCCGCAACGGTCATCGGTGAAGCGCCGAGGTTGCGGATGTAAAGCTCGCCCATCAGACCACCGGGATGGCGGATACGCAGGCCCTTCAGGTCGTCGAGCTTCTCGACAGCGCGGACGTTATTGCCAACGACCATGAAGCCGTTGAGCGTCGGGATGTGACCTAGCCGCTTCAGCCCCTTGCCGGCTTGCCGCCTGGCGAGGATGTCCTGAATGGTCTTGTCGTTCATGACGCGGCGCATGTGCTCACCCTGCCCGGGCGCCACCTTGAGTAGGAATGGAATGTTCCAAATCGCCTCGCCAGGATCGACGCCCTCGACGATGCCGCTGATGTTGTAGGTAGCGTCAACCGTCCCGGTTTGCACCATTGTCACTTCTTGGCTGATCGCACCGAGCTCGGCATTCGGATGGATCGTAACCGCCAGGCGACCACCAGTGAGTTCCTCGACCTTCTGTTTGAAGAAGGCCATGTTGCGCCCGTGCTGAGTGTGCTCTGGATAGGCGTGCGCGATACGCATTTTGCTCTGTGCCGCCGCATCCTGCGGCAGCAGGCTCGCCGCGAACACCGCGGCGGCGCCTGCGGCGATCGTCCCGCGAAGGGATCTTGGATTGATGAAACGAGTCATGTGCGTCTCCCTATGCTTCCTGTTTTGATCAGTTGACAGCCGACGTTGCCTTCGCGCGTGCTGGCGTCGGCAGTCGGGCTGAGGCAGATCTGCGGGTCGTGTGGATGCTTCCGCCGCCATTGCGGATTCCCGGCGGAAGTTCGACCGCCGCTTGGGGATCGATAGCGACGAAGAGGGCGTTCGCTCCTTCGCGATCGAAAGAGCTCGCCTTCCACCCCGCTCATTCCGGAGGCCGCAGCAGCGACAATTGCCAGCCTGCCCGCCAAGCGCATGACGCTCCTCTCCTCCCGACATTCCTTTTGTTGGGGCTGGTTTGCCCGCGGCTCCGTGGCCCAGGGACAGGGCCGCCAGAAATTCAATATTATGAACACGCCGATCAAAAGCGTGGACAGAACACAAAGCTGCCTCGCCGGACCGGTCCCGTCAACCGCCGAATCCTTCGGGTCAGCTATCGCCCAGATGCCGTTTGACGGCGGCCTTCATGATCTTTGCCGTCTTCGGCCTGCGCTCCAGGCAGCGCGAGACCGGCCCCGCCACGACGAGCGACAGCCGCCGCGATCCGAGAGGCAGCGACAGGCTGACGCCGGCGAGGTCGGCGATGTACTCCGAATTGCTCTGGTGGTAGCCGCGCGTGACCGCCTCGAGCAGCTCGGCTTCGACGGCGGCGGCATTCGGGGGGCTGGTCTTCGAGTAGCGCTCGAACTTGATCTTCTTGTAGAGGGTGCGTCGCTCCTGTGGCGTATACTGCGCGAGCAGCGCGCGCCCGGCCGAGCTCGCCTGGATCGGCACGAGCGTGCCGACCTGGGCGAAGTAGCGCAGCGGATGCTTCGACTCGATCACGTGAAGCATGATGACGGATGTACCCGCGGCCGATCCCACGGCTGTCGTCTCTCCGGTCTGGCCCGCGATGTCGGCGACGGCATCGTATACGGATTCAGGAAGAGGTTCGGCCTCACCGACTGCTTGGGCGACCGCCATCCAGCGTGGGCTTGGATAGTACCCCCGCCTGGCCGTCGGCTCGTAGAGATAGCCCTTGTCCGCCAGCGTACCCACGATGTTGAACGTGCTCGAG
Source organism: Pseudomonadota bacterium (assembly GCA_023387235.1). GTDB lineage: Bacteria > Pseudomonadota > Alphaproteobacteria > Rhizobiales > Hyphomicrobiaceae. The sequence goes on along the minus strand of JAEWIJ010000138.1, from coordinate 128 downwards.
CGCGGCCATTTGAGGTCGTCGGCGATCTGGGCAAGCGTCGACGGCTTCTTGCGCTTGGCGAAGTACTCCATGAGCTCGATGACGTTGGCGACTTGCTTGACGAGCATGGCTCCTCCAATGGGCCGGGG
>JAEWIJ010000113.1 GCA_023387235.1 Pseudomonadota bacterium | reverse complement strand
TCGCCTACGAGCTCAACATGTGCGAGAGCACCGTCAAGGTCCACGTGCGCAACATCATGAAGAAGCTCAACGCCAAGAACCGCACAGAGGTCGCATACCTCGCTTCTGGACTAATACAAGAGCAGGGGTTGTAGCGTGAGAGAGCGACGCTGGATTGTTGTTGGCGGCGGCAACGGAGAGAACGTGCGCGGACGCAGCGGCATATTCAGCTCGTGACTGGTGAGGAGCGCACGGCGCCGCTCCGGAGCAGGGACTGCGGATTTGGCCGCTGGATCGTGTGCGGCGTCCGGTAGCCGTAATTGACGGATGGTTCGTGCAGTTCTGCCGGCTGGCACCATCGTTGCTCAGCGCCTTGGCGGGCCGCGCATTGATGACGGCAAGGGTCGATCGCCCGCTGGTATCCAGGTTAGGACCATAACTCCGCATGGCGTTCATCTCGCGCGAATTCGCGATATTCTTCACGATCGTCGCGGTCGTCTATTTTCTGCTGCCGAAGCGCGGGCGGTGGGTTTGGTTACTCGCCTCCAGTATTTACTTCTATGGCGCGGCGGAGCCGGCGTTCGTGGCCCAGATCCTCGCCGCGGCATTCGTCACGTATTATCTCGGCCTCAAGATTCAGAGTGCGCCGGACCAGGCCCGAAAGCGGTCGTTTCTGACACTCGGCATCTGCCTTCTTGTCGCAAATCTGGCCGTTTTCAAGTACACGGGCTTCCTGAACGAGTCCTTCCGGAGCCTGTTTGCCGCCCTCGGACTGAGCTATCCGATTCCCACCATCAGCATCCTCCTGCCGATCGGCATCTCCTTCTATACCTTCCTGCTGATCGGTTATCTGGTCGATGTCTTCAGGGGAACGCAGGCCGAGCGGCACCTGGGCATCTTTTCGCTCTACGTTCTGTTTTTTCCGAAGCTGATCGCAGGCCCCATAGAGCGGACGAAGAATCTCCTTCAGCAGCTGCACACGCCACCGGACTTCATGTACGGGCAGGCCGTCTTTGGCCTCCAGCTCATTCTCTGGGGCGTCTTCAAGAAGGCGGTCGTGGCTGACCGCATCGCACCGCACGTGGATGCCATTTACAACGCACCGCATGCCGTGGAGGGGGTCGCGCTCACGTTTGCCACGTTCATGTATGCCTTCCAGCTCTACTGCGACTTCAGCGGCTATACCGATATCGCACTCGGTACCGCGGCCTTTCTCGGCTTCAACCTCGTTCGCAACTTCGACCGGCCATACGTCGCGATCTCGATCCAGGACTTCTGGAAGCGCTGGCACATCTCGCTGACATCCTGGCTGACCGATTACATCTACACGCCGCTGACACGCCAGCGCCGGTTCAAGATCAAGTTCTACACCATGATGCTGGTGGGGTTGTTCGTCACATTCGTCGTAAGCGGCATCTGGCACGGCGCCCAATGGACGTTCGTCATCTGGGGCATGCTGCACGGAATCTATCTCGTCACGTCCGTGCTGCTGCAGAAGCAGCGAGTCGCTTTCGTCCGCGCCATTGGCCTTGCAAAGCGCCCGGCGGTTCATCGGGCGGTCAAAATCGCCACGACCTTCCTGCTTGTCTGCTTTGCCTACATCTGGTTCCGCGCCAACAGCGTCGCCGATGCGCTCCATATCTCGACGCATCTGCATACGGGCTGGATGACGCCCATCGAAGGCCTCAAGCAGCTCGTCGGGCCCGATCAGCCGAACTTCCTGCTGGCGCTGCTCGGCATCGGCGTGGTGATCGCCGCGGATGCCCTTCTGGGGCAGAAAGACAGGCTGTCGACGCTTCTCGTTAACCGTTCGTGGCTCCGTTGGGGCCTATACTACGCTGGCGCAACATCCATCCTGCTTTTGGGAGTACTGCACACGCAACAGCAATTCCTGTATTTCCGGTTCTGACATGGATGCGCCGTCACCGCCTGTGAAAGAAGCAGAGAAATCCACTGTAGCTTCCCGGAGCAGCGAGTACGTTGGCCTCGCGCGCATCTGCGTGGGCCTCGCCATGCTCGCTACGGCCGTATTCGCAACAGCGGCGGCGATCGTCTTTCTCGTCCCCGAGCAGAACGACTACAACCTCGGCATCGAGCTCAAACACCACCGGCTGGCGGAGTTCGACACGCGCAAGATCGTGCTCGTCGGTGGATCGAACCTTTCCTACGGCGTCGACAGCAAGCTGCTCCAGAAGGCGACCGGCTGCCCGGTCGTGAACATGGGCATGAACGGATACTTTGGTGTCCGCTACATGCTGGAGGAGGTCAGGCGGGAGATCAATCCCGCGGACATCGTCGTGCTCTCCTTCGAGTACGACAACCTCTTCAAGTCCGTCGACGGCAGCCCTGCGAGCCACCTGGCCATCATCAAGGCGCGACCGGCGGTCCTCTCGTATCTGTCTTTCAGTCAGAAGCTCGAGGCCATCGCCGCCATTCCGACGGTCGCACAGACGAAGATCATCCGGCTGATCGGCGAGCTCATCACGTCCGTCAAGGAGCCGATCGCAGGCAAGTCCTATCACAGTGATCCGTCCATAGACCTGAACATCATCGAATCTCTGAAGAGCTTCACCCCCGAGGGCGATATCGTCGGCCATCTGGGCGCCGTCTGGCCCTTCGATCGCGAAGCGGCCGTCGTCCCCGAAGGCGCGACCGTCGATCCGGAAATGATCACCCTGATGCAGGCTTTCGCGGCGGAAATGCAGATGCGCGGCGTGCCGGTCATCGTCTCGTACACGCCCTTCATGCGCGAGGCATATGAGGAGCTGGAAGGCGATCTGGCGCAGTTCGACGCCATGATCAGATCAAGTCCGCCCTTGACCGTACCCAGCTCGCCCTCGAGCTTTGTGTTCGACCAAAGCCTGTTCTTCGACACCGTCTATCATCTGAACGAGCGTGGCAGGACCTTGCGCACTCAAAAGCTGGCCGATGACCTGATCGCGACACTCGGCGCGCGCGCCCGCTGTCCTCAAGAAACCCGATGACCGGAGCAACCTCAGTGAATGAGCAACAGATCCTTGGACAGATCTCTGAGATCGTCCAGCGCATCCTCGCCGAAAAGGGGCTCGATGCGCCGCCGATCAGCGCCGATACGGCCCTCCTCGACGGCAGCGTCGGCATCGACTCCCTCGACCTCGCAGTGCTCGTGCGCGAGCTCGAGGACGTCGTCGGGCGGGATCCGTTTGCGGACGGCTTCATCGAGTTTCAGACGGCGGGCGAGCTCGCGAAGCTCTATCTCCAATAAGGCGCGCTCGGCGGCCGGCGCCTTCAGCAGCTCACCCCGCCATCCACGAGAATGACCTGGCCGGTGATCATGCCGGCGCCATCGCTCAGCAGAAAGCGCACGAGCGCGGTCACGTCGTCCTCCGTGGCAAGGCGCCCGAGCGGCGTACGGTTCACGATCTGAGCGAGCTGTGGCGGCGTCAGCGTAGCGGACATCTCGGTCTTCACGTAGCCCGGCGCGACGCTGTTCACAGTGATGCGCCGCCGTCCGAGCTCGCGGGCGAGCGCGCGCGTCAGGCCATCCATGCCGGCCTTCGAGGCGCTGTAGGCGGCGAGGCCGTTGTAGCCGCGCGTGCCGATGATGGAGCTGATGTTGATGATCCGCCCGCCGCTGTTCTGGCGGATCATGTGCTGCGAGACCGCGCGGGCGAAGTGGATTGCGCCGAGCAGATTGACCTGAATGAGCCGATCGCTCTCGACATTCGGAAAGGAGGTCAGAATGCCGGCCTGGGCAACGCCGGCATTGTTGATGAGCCCGTAGATGCCGTCATCGCCCGCCCACTGCATGGCATCCGCGACGAAGCGGTTCGCTTCCTCGGCGTTGCCGACCTCGCATGGCGCCCAATGGAGACGTGGCCCGTACTCGGGATGATCCAGAAGTGCCGCGAGCCGTGCCGGCTTCGAGCGGCTGCAGGTGGACACGCGGTATCCGTCGGCGAGGAGCGCTTCGACAAATGCGGCACCGAGACCGCGGCTGCCGCCAGTGACCAGGATGTGACGGCTTCCCATGCGCTCAAGCCTTCTTTCCCGATGCACCCGTCTCGATGGCGTCCACGATCTTCAGAACCCTCGGCACCTGGAAGGGCGCCAGTTGCGCGCGGCAGACAGCCAGAATGCGCGGACGTGCCGTGTCTGCATCCTCTCCAGGGGAGAGCACCACGTCCGCCGCGACGAGCGCGCCGCTTATGGGATTCGGCACGCCATAGACACGCGCCTCGGCGACACCCGGTTGACTCAGGATCAGCTTCTCGATCGCCAGCGGATAGACCTTGTAGCCGGCGACGTTGATCGCCTTGTCCGCCCGCCCGAGGATAAACCCTCGGTTCCCGACGATCTCGCACCGGTCCGTCGTCGCGAGCCAGCCGTCATCGCGGACAGGCTGGGCGTGCTCGGAGGCGTACGCCTGCATGCGGTTGGGCGTCCGGATCTCCAGATATCCATCGCGGATGCGAACCTGGATGCCGTGCGCCGTCTGATCGAGGTACGAGGCGGGAAAGCCTTCCAGGCCATCGTGGACGGCGAATACGACGCCGGCTTCGGCCGAGGCGTATGTGTGGGTGAGGCGTGCCGAGGGAAAAGCGGCCTTGACGCGATCGAGTGTCGCCTGATCGGCCGCCTCGCCGCCCATGGTTATCTGCCGCAGCGAGAGCGCCGACATTCTGCCGGCCATGAGGAACGACCGCCAGAACGTCGGCGTGCCGCTGATCTGCGTCACGCCCCACTGCAGGGCTGCGTCGTAGAAGCCGCGCGGCGTGCGCTCGACGGGCGCGACGACCATGCCTTTCGTGACGGCAGCGGTCAGGATGACCTGAATGCCGGCGAAGCCTGTCGGCTGGTAGGTGAGCAGCCACTTGGCCGCCCGATTGGTAGGGTGGCTGGCTGTTGCCCGGGCGCGGCTCACGAGCGTGGCGAGCGTATGCGCAGCGATCTTCGGCACGCCGGACGTGCCCGACGTCATGAGATGAATGCGGCCCTGCGCCGGCGGCGGCTCGGCGGTAGCGGTGGCGAGCGGCGCGTCATTGTCGCCGATGCGGTACTGGATGGCGTGCGCCTCGACGATATCGTCGACCTGCCCGGCCGGCGTCGTCGTGTGTGCGATGTAGAGATCCACGCCGGCCCGTCCGCAGGCGTCGATCGCGCGGATGAGATCGAGCGGGTGGTCGCTGACGACGATCGCACGGTTCACATTGGATTTTTTGAAGGCCGCAACGAGCGCATCCGACTTCTCACGCACATCGGCGCGGGACCAGCTCTCGGTCCCCATCGCGACAAGGAGCGTCGCATCTCCAGTGTCGAGGCCGAGGCCCATCATCTCCTCACCGGCTCAACGCGCGTCGGGCATCTGGCGCCCAATCCGGCGCCGACGTGAAGGAGGAGGACGCCGGTGCTCATCAGCGCAGTTTCCCGTCGAGATGGTCGGCAAGACGAAGCGCGAGCTGCACGATCGTGAAAGTCGGATGGGCATAGCCCCCCGTCGCGAACACGCTGCTGCCGCCGACATAGAGGTTTTGAATGCCGTGCACGCGGCAATGACGATCCACGACACCCTCGCGGGCATTGTCGCTCATGCGCGTCGTGCACAAATGATGAAAGGAGCCGACCACATCCTTGTCCACCCCGGGCGGCTGCGGCTTCGCCGCCTGCAGCCAGTCCGCCATGCGCGCGCGGCCGACGTCGCTCGTCGCGATCTGCCGGCCAAGCTCCATCATGGATGTCCGCATCGTGTGATAGTCGAGCTCGGCCAGGCGCCAGTCGAGCACCGTCTGGCGCTGACCGAAGCGATCGAGCTTGCTGCCGAGCAGCACCCGGCTGTCACGGTTGAGCGACTGCTCGAAACCCACCATGACGTCCTGATCGTAGCACTGGAAGGGGCGGCCCAGAATGGACTGCACGAGGCGCCGGGAGGCGTCGGTCGTGCAGACGGCTTCCCGCACCCACGTTTTGTACGTCGCCTCGAGCGTGCTCGGGATCGAGAGCACGAAGTTCAGGCATTTGGTCTCTTCGATCAGCGCGCGGTTCGGGATGTAGTGCAGCACGGGTCCATGCCGCGGCACGCGCCGCAGGACGATCGAGCCGATCTGAAAAACCGGATGCTCGCTGAAGAACCGTCCCACCAGATCGTTCTGATTACCGATGCCGGTGCTCATCTGGCGGTTCGCGTTGAGGAGGAAGCGGGCATTCTCGATGGCGCCGAGGCACAGCGCCACGTAGCGCGCGCGAACACTGAAGGGCTTCTCACTTCCATACGACCGGAACGTCAGGCTCGAGACCGATCCAAAGTCGGCGGCAAGCTCCATGTCGACGAGCGTGGCGTTGAGGTACGTTCGGATCTTCTTCGATGACTTGAGCTCGTCGAGATACTTCTCGCCGAACCGCGTGATCGGACTGCTCGGCCGAAACGAGATCGGCTTGAGCTTCTCGGCCGCCCCCCCGAACATGTCGGCTACCGGCTCCCAGGAAGCGAGATCGAGAATGCTTGTGGCTTCGTCCGCGAAAGGCTCGATGTCGGCGATCGTGATCGGCCAGCCACTCATTGGATGATGCTTATGGTGCACGAAGTCGTGCGCTTCGAGCGGGTGCGTCACGCCGGTCCAATGGCCGGAGGTGCCACCGAGCTTGCGCAGGCGGAGACTGTCGAGACTGAAGTAGTCTAGTCCGACGTTCCGTCCCTCGGCCAGCTCTTGCGCGTCGAGCTTCAACTCGAGGTCGCCGCTTTCGAAGAGGCCGACGTTCCAGCCTTTTGCCGCAAGCTTCCGGGCGAGCGTGATGCCCGCGGGACCGGCTCCGCAGATGCAGATGTCGAAAACTATGTCCCTGAACCAGTCGTCCTGCCGCTGCTCGGCATCAAGTAGCATCGATGCGGGCCCCCTTCAGGTCCTCACGGCGCAGAATCCAGCCATCGACGACAACCACGTCGCACGCGCCCGAGGTCACTCCCGAGGCGGCGCTCGATGAGGCTGAGGACCTCCAGAAATAGAAGCTCGTGCCGAGAGGGAGGGCAGCCAAAATGACCTTCAGCATCTGGCGACGAGATTGATGCACAAACATTTACCTTCCTGAAGTCATGTACGTCAGTATGCTTGACGAGCAGAGCTGTACCAACGCTATGCGGCACGAGCAAGCCGAGGGTCGATCGATGGTTTGCGGTCGACATGGTCCTGGCGTTGCAGGTGACTGGCGCAGACCGCGGGCTTGCGGCGAATGTGTGCTTGAATGGGAGATGCCTGCTCATTCATTGTGCGAAATTGATGCAGTATATCTGACCGCTGGCCCCGCGGGGCCCTGGCCGGAAGCATCATCCGGCAGGTGCGAGGGACCGTCGACCGCATGAGCAGCGAAAACAGCCTGGATCCGAGGGTGCCCGCCGTCGGCATGCGCTGGCCTGCCGGCCTCGCTCTGCGGATAGGCCTCTCCAACCTTACATTTCTTGCGGCCCTCCTGCTGCAAAGCATGCTCCCGCCGTTTCTCATGATGCTGCTGGTCGGGGCCATCCTCTTCCTCGTTCCCGGGCTTGCCTGGACGGACCATCGCAAGGGCGATGCCGCCATCATCCTGTTTCGCGCGGCTGTCGCATCGCTGGTCGCGGGGCTGGCTGTCGTGCTGCTCCTCATGCTCGTTGGCGCGGCCGCGAACAGAACGGCGTTCCTGATCATCCTCGCCCTCGTCACGAATGCCGGCATTCTCATCGGCCACCGCAAAGGATGGTTCGATGCAAACCCCTTCGCCGATCCCCTGCCGCGCCTCGTGTCGGCGATCGCGGCGGTATTCCTCCTCCAGAGCTATCTCGGGGCGGCGTATTTCGTGCCCGCCCTCGAAGACCAGGACATGGAGACCCAGGGCACCGCCTACGGCCTGATGCACGAACTGAGGCCGACGGTCGTCACCAATCGCGACACGCGCTTTTTCTTCGCGCACCCCCTGCTGCTGCATGTATGGATCGGCGAGTCGGCGCTGATCTCCGACGACCTCGGCCGCCTCAAATACCACCACGACGCCTCTCTCGCCGTGCGCGACGATCCAAGCTCGGTCCAGGTGCAATGGACAAAGGCGTTTGCGCAGTTCGAGAAGGACCCCGTCCTCCTCGCGACGCGGACGCCGAACCTCTTCCTCGGGGCGCTGACGCTTTTCCCGATGGCGTTTCTCGTGTTTCTGCTGACGGGCTCGAGCCTCGCCGCGGCGGCGTCCTGTGTCATCTACATGACGCTTCCCGAAATCTACGTCCGCACCTCGTATGGCGGCTATCTCGCAGTCACGAACTTCTTCCTCCTGAGCGGCGCTTACTTCTACCTGCTGAGCAGTGGCCTGTTACCTCGGCGGGGCGCGATCGGCACGGAACTGCCCATGGGCCGCTCCACGTGGCTCGCGGCTTTCCTCGGCGGCTGGACGGATCAGAAGTTCCTGCTGCTGCCGCTGGCCGCGCCGCTCCATGCTGCGGTGAAAGCACTGCTCGATATTCGCTCGCTCGCCGTCGGTGGCGTGCAGGCCTTTCTCCGCGCGGTCTTGAGCCGTCCCTACGTCATTGCGGGCCTGCTGGTCGGCACGGGGTTTGCGGCCGGCTGGCTGACATTCGCCGCCTACGGGCTCGTCGTGGCACCCGAAGATTTCATCAAGGACCACCTCAAGGCACACATCTGGTGGCGTCTCAACAAGGTCACCGACGTGAATGTCTTCCGTGTGGAGCGCGGCGGCTTCGTCTACCCTTCCGTGATGGCTCTCTGGCAACAGTTCATGGATCACACCGGCTGGCTGCTTATTCCGCCGATGCTTCTCGGCCTGTGGTATGCCATGCCCCGCGTGCGGGAGGCTCATGGCCTGCTGCTGCTCTGGGCGCTGATCGGCATCATCGGCTTCAGTGTCGTGGATTGGCGCCAGACCAAGCATCTCGCGCATATCCTTCCCGCCCTTGTCATGCTGACGACAGTCTACTGGGCCTCGCTGGAAGGGCGAGCGAGATGGGTCCTCGGCGTGCTTCTGGCCATCGCTGTCGCCTGGAACGTGTGGCGCATCGGCCTGCTCATGAACGATTTCGAGTACTTGAAGCCTCTGCCGATCTGGTAGTCCGGATCGACTGCTAGCCGCGGAAGACCAGGAAGCGCGCGGCGATGAAGTTCCAGACGAGTGCCGCACCGCTCGCGATAATCTGCGCAAAAATATAGTTCGCCCCCCAGCCCGTCAGCAGGGCCATGAGACCGGCGTTGATCACGAGGCCCATGGAGACGGAGGCGTAATACTTGAGCAAGCCCGAACCGAATGTCGGGCGCGTGTCGAAGGTATATTGGCGGTTAAGAAGATAGCTCAGGAATACGGCCGCTATGAAACCCGCGGTCGTGCCGAGGACGGGGTGAACGTCCCACGCTTCGACGAGCGCGATCAGGACGCCGTAGTGGACGATCGTCGTTGCGACACCGACCGCCAGAAAACGCGAAAACTGCCGGCCGAGAGCATCGAACCAAGCGCGTCGGCCCGACGGCGGCTCGCCGCCCGGCGGAGGGTGGCCCTCATCCGCATTAGCCTTTTGCACGAATGTCCAGCTCTCTCGTTCCCGACAATGCCAGCCCTGGTGTACCATAGGGCCAGCGATTGCCCGCCATCACGATAGGATCAAGTTCACGCGCATTTCATAGTCAATGGTATAGGGAGAATGCGGTTCGGTCGGCCCCGCGATGTGAGGCAACGGCGCCGATTAGCTGAAAGCAGGGTTCATGCCGCAATCGATATTCGTCACGGGGGCCGGCGGTTTCATCGGGCGCGGCCTCATCCGAAAGCTGGCAACCGATGCCGGCATCACTCTCAAGATCCTGACGCGGCAAGTCCGCGATGGCGCGGCCTCCCAAGAGGGCCAGATCCAGGAGATCGTGGGTGATCTGCTCGATCCCGCGACCTACAGGGCCGCGCTTCACGGCTGCGACACCGTCGTCCATCTCGCCGCCGCGACCGGCCGCGCAACGCCCAAGGACTACGTGCGCATCAACGTCGAGGGCACGCGGGCGCTCCTCGATGCCTGCAAGGCCGCCGGCGTGCGTCGTTTCCTGCACGTGAGCACGATCGCCGCCGGATATGCCGATCAGAGCTACTACCCCTATGCCCAGTCGAAGGCCGAGGCCGAGCAGCTCGTACGGCAGAGCGGGCTCGAATATGTGATCGTCCGGCCGACTCTCGTGCTCGGCGAGGTATCGCCCATCTGGAATACGCTTCTCAAGATTTCCAAGCTGCCCGTCGTGCCGCTGTTCGAGGGTGCCAAACCGGTGTCGGTTCAGCCTGTTCACGTCGATGACATCGTGCGCGGCCTCGTCCTGCTGCTGGGCCGCGATCAATTCGAGGGTGAGGTGCTGGAGCTCGGCGGACCCGAGCCGCTCTCGTTTCGCGCTTTCCTCCAGCTCACGCAGGCTGCCGTGCGCGACAAGCCAGGCAAGCTACTGCGCATCCCGCTCGGGCCCGTGCGCCTGCTGCTCGCCGCCATGGAGCCCGTAGCCCGACCGCTGATGCCGGTGACGGCCGGACAGCTTGCCGTCTTCGCCAATGACAGCGTGCCGGCGCCGAACTGGCTGCAGAGTGAGCTGCAGAAGACCATGCCGAGCACGGCAGAGCTGATCGCCGGGCTCGTCGACAAGGCTTCCTCCGGTGGCGGGTCGGCAAAAACCGCGCCGGCCGCACGTCGCGAGGTCGCACCTCTGACGGATGAGACGAAGCGCGCGCTGCGCGAGGAGTGCCGGGCGCTGACCGCCTATCTCGTGGGTGGCGCGCCAAGCGCCTACATCGAGGCGCAGTACACCCGGGCCGCCCACGTTCACGGCCTCGCATTCGATGACAGCTTCTCCTGTTTCGATCGTGTGACCGTCCGGCTTGCGCGCAGCAACCGCCTCGCCGCGCGCGCGGCCGATGCCTACTGCGGCCTCCTGCATCGGCGCGGCGTCTTGCGGCGGAAGCTCATCGTTCTCTCGGCCATCCTCGAGCATGTCGCGCCGACGAACGCTGCGTTCGATACCGTCGAGACGCGCGGCCCTGCGATGACGTTTCTCGCTCTCGCCGGCCATGGAATCCTTTCCACGCTCTCGCTGCTGCTCGGCATCGTGGTCCTGCTGCCGACAAAGCTCGTCTGCGCACTCTCGGCGCGCTCCGTCCAGGGCACGAGGTCCGCGCAGTGAGGATTCTCGTCGTCGGCTCCGGCCCGAGTGGCGTGCATTTCGCCCTGACGGCTCTGCGGAAGAACCACCACGTCGTCATGCTCGACGTCGGCAACGCACGCCCGGCGACGGCGCTGCCCGACGAGGACTTCCTGGGGCTGAAGCGCCGGCTCGATGATCCGGCCGGATACTTCCTCGGCCCCGATTTCGGCTCCATCAGTTTGCCCGCGCCCGCGCCCGGCGCCGACCAGGAGTACTACGGCCTCCCACCCTCCAAGGATTACGTGTTCCGGCAGCCCGGGCCGTTCGCCATGCAGCTCGACGGATTTTCCCCGCTCGTGTCCTTCGCGGCCGGTGGCCTCGCCGAAAGCTGGACGGGAGGCAGCTATCCGCTGAACGACGACGAGCTTCGCGCCTTTCCGTTCGGCTATGAGGCCCTGGCGCCGCACTACGGAGAAGTGGCCGAGCGTATCGGCGTCGCCGGCGGCGAGGACGATCTCTCCATCTGCTTCCCGCCGCACGACCATCTCCAGCCCATGCTCGATCTCGACGAGAGCGGCGCACGCCTCCTCGCGGCCTACGAGCGGCGCCGCGAGCGGCTCATATCCAAGTACAAGGCGCGGCTCGGAAGATCACGTCAGGCCGTGCTCTCTTCGGCGCGCAGCGGACGGGACGCGTGCACGTACTGCGGGCGCTGCTTGTGGGGTTGTCCGAACGGCGCCTTCTACACGCCGTCCCTGACGCTCAGGGAGTGCCGCACGTACGCGAATTTCGAATACGTACCGAACGTCTTCGCGAGCCATCTCGCGCTCGCGCCGTCGGGCGCCATCGAGCATGTCGTCGGCTACGATCTCAACGGCGGCGCGGAGAACCGCTGGACGGCGGATGCCTACGTCCTGGCGTGCGGCACGCTCTCTTCGTCGAACCTCGTGCTGCGATCGGTCTATCGGTCGAGGAACGAGATCGTCCGCCTCACCGGGCTCATGGACAACCGCCAGGTGCTCGCGCCCTTCTGTAACCTGCCGATGCTCGGACGCGGCTTCAATGCCCGCTCCTACCAGTATCACCAGCTCGCCTTCGGCATCGAGGCCGAGGCGCCCGACCGCTATGTACATGGCCAGATCACCACCCTGAAGACCGCGACCGGCCATCCGATCTTCCGCGCCCTCCCGCTGGATCTCAAGTCCTCCATCGGCGTGTTCAGGGCGCTCCGCTCGAGTCTTGCCGTCCTCAACCTGAACTTCTGCGACTGGCGGCGGGAGACGAACTATCTCACGCTCGCGGCAGACCACACCGACGCGCACGGCTGGCCGGCGCTCTCGGCGCGCTATCGTCCGCCACCCGGCGAGAGCGAGACCATCCGCGCTGCCAGCGCGACGGCACGCGGGTTCTTTCGAGAGCTTGGGGCGCCCCTCATTCCGGGCATGGCGCACATCCGGCCCATGGGTTCGAGCGTGCACTACTCGGGGACGCTGCCGATGTCGGCCGATCGGCAGGCCTGGGCCGTTTCGCCGGACTGCCGGTCCTACGACATCGAGAACCTGTTCGTCGTCGATGGATCGGTCATGCCGTTCCTGCCGGCGAAGAACCTGACGTTCACGCTGATGGCCAATGCCGTCCGCGTCGCCGAGGCGGCCTTCTGACACGCATCGGGATGGCGTTCGGGTTCAGGCCGTCGTGCGCTCGTGCAGCGGCTCGCGGCCGGCGTCCGAATGTCCGGCGCGCACGACCTCCTCGATGATGAAGAGTGGCCGGTTCTTGGACTGGACGTAGAGGCGGCCGAGATACTCGCCGATGACGCCGAGCACGAAGAGCTGGCCGCTGCCGAGGATCAGCACGACGGTCATGAGCGTCGTCCAGCCCTGGATGGCGATGCCGGAGAAGTAGCTGTAGGCCGTGTACAGGAAGAACAGCATGCCCAGTATGGAGAAGATGAAACCGAGGTAGGTCGCGAACCGCAAGGGCAGGATCGAGAAGCCCGATATGGCATCGATCGCGAACCGCACCATCCTTTTGAGCGGATACTTCGTCTCGCCGCTGAAGCGCTCCTTGCGCTCATAGTGGAGCGGCACCTGGCGGAACCCGATCCAGCTCACCATGCCGCGGATGAAGCGGTGCTGCTCCGGCATCCGGTTGAGCTCGTCGAGGGTCCGGCGGCTCATGAGCCGGAAGTCGCCCGTGTCGACAGGTATCTTGGTATCGGTCAGGCTGTTCAACAGACGGTAGAACAGGCTCGCCGTGAACTTCTTGAAGGCCGACTCGCCGCGGCGCTCGTCGCGCTGGCCGTACACGACATCGGCCTTCTCACGGTCCATGAGGGCCATCATGTCGGCGAGCAGCTCCGGCGGGTCCTGGAGATCGCCGTCGATGATCAGAATGCGCTCGCCGCGGCACACGTGCAGTCCCGCCGACAGCGCGAGCTGATGGCCGTGGTTGCGCGAGAGAAGGACGCCGACGACGTTGGGATCCTTGTCGGACAAGTCCCTGATGATCGACCGCGTGGCGTCGGCAGAGCCGTCGTCGACCAGAACGATCTCGTAGTCGTTGCCGACGGACGCCCGACAGGCATCGGTGACCCGGCGATAGAGCTCGCTCAGGTTGCCCTGCTCGTTGTAACAGGGCGACACGACGGACAGTTTGGGTCTCGGCATGGTCAGCATGGGAAAAAATTACGCAATTTTCTTGCCACCCGCAAATTGGGCGAGCTCCCCGGACTGAGGAAAGCCCACCAATACGATGAATTCGTAAACTCGATGTTTTCCAGATCCGTGACGTGCAGCAGGGCCCCCTGCGGCATTTGTTAAGGGATACTCCCGTTCTGACCCGGCCGGTGTTGCCGGCGCAGGTAAAGGAGCACCCCCAGCAGCATGAGCGCCGCAAAGAAGAGGTACGATTGGATGAAATTCAACCACGTATCGCTCGAATGGTTTGCGGCCGGCAGGTAGTTGGCCGTCAGTACCCAGCTTAAGGTGAGAACGACGAGGGCGGCGCGTTGGGCCACCCCGGTGCTGAGCAGGGCGAGCGCCGTCCCGGCCAGCGGCAGCAGGACGCCGTAGTGGTGCTCCCAGGCAATGGGCGAGGCGATGGTCGCGCACAGGCTCATGATGGCGAGGTCGATGATGTCGGGCCGCCGCCGCCCGCCGGCCCGCAGCGCCGGCACGAGCGCGATCGCCAGCAGGACGAGGCTCGAGGCATAGGTGGCGGCGATCACCCGGGCATCCACGGGCGCGAACAGCGTATTGTCGGACCTGAGGTTGATGCCGTTGCCGAGCGCGCGATGGACGAGGCCGTTGACGGACTGGTTGGCGAAGTAGGCCTCTCCATGCTGCGATAGGAAGGAGAGGACCTCGAGATAGCCGACGTGGTTCTGGACGCCGAAGAGCAGCAGGGAAATGATCCCGACCGGCAGGCCCGCCGCCAGAAATCCCTTGAGGAATGGCCATTCACGCCAGAGAACGGCCCACACGAGGAAGATGCCGAGCTGCGGTTTGATCGTTGCGGCAAGTGCCAGAAGAGCCCCAGCCGTGACCCTGCTTCCGCGAACCCAGGCGAGGCATGCGCAAATGAAGAGCGTGTTGATCCAGACCTGTATCTGGCCGAGCTTCAGCGCCTGAATGGACGGATAGTAGAGCACCGCCGCGAGCACGAGCAGCGCGGCAAGCATCCACCGGCACGGCTCCGCCCGACGCATCGATGGCAGCGGCAGGAGCTGCAGGACCAGGGCGGCAAAGGCGAAGCATCCGACCGCGAACACGGCGAGATTGATCGCATCGAGGGCATCCGGTGAGGTCAGTCCGAAAGGCTCGAGGGCGGCCAGATAGACGAGGCTCGTCGGCGGATACTGAAACTTGATCTGGTCCTCGAAGAAGAGCTTCCGATAGAGGGGGCCGCCCTCGGGCGATCGCAGCACGCGCAGCGCCTCGTTCATGGGCCGCCATGAATCGGCGGTGGAGGCACCTGGACGCGCAACCTCCCTGAGGGAGCGCAATGTGCTGCCGTTGTAGGGAGAAGGCTCGAAGCCCTTCCGGGACCACGAGATGTGATCGGCAATGCTCACGAGGAACACCGAGCCGATGACGATCAGGAGAACGGCAAGGACCCGGCGCGTTGAGGCGGCTGACGCGCCCGTCGGCGGCGCGGGGCGTTCAGCGGCATATTCCGGAAGCTCGGAGTTGCTTTTCAAGCCGAACTCTCTCGTTCTCGAGCGCGCCCCGCGATCAATGCCGGGCGAAGCTGAACTGCCGGTGGCCGAAATAGTTGCTCACCGCGCCGGCAGCAATGCCGACCGCATGCGAGATGGCCTCGGTCTGCCAGTACCAGCCGAGCAGGGGAAGCAGGAAGTCGGCGCACAGTACGGATACCAGGACGACGACGATCATGCTCACGAGGTTGACGACGATGAAATCGCGCACCTGATGGGCAATGAGCCGCGTCGAATCGGGAAAAACGAAGAGCCGATAGCTCACGAAGCCTAACATCATGCCGATGATGTTCGCCACCGCCACGGCAGCCGCGAAGGGCATGACGTATGAAAGCGGAAAGCGCACGAGCCAGTTGATCAGCGCCGCGGCCCCGCCCACGAGAATGAACCGGACAGGCTGCGGGACCTGCATGATCCTGCTGCGAGCCTCCGGCGCGTTCACAGGGGCGCCCCGAGCCAAGCGAGCACGAACGCTGCGGCCATCAGCGCGCCGAGAACGAGGCTCTGGCGATCCTTGAGCGCGAAGACGACGGGATCGTCGTTCAGCTCGCCCCGCTGGCTGATCAGCCAGACCCGTCCGATCCACAGGAAGATGATGATCGGGAACAGCCACAGCCAATGCGGATTGACGTAGATGTCGCGCTGGAAGGCGTCGAAGATCAGGAACAGCACCAGAATGAGCACCGAGGCCGTGCCAGTCGCGAGGCCGAGACCGAGCACCAGCGGCGCGTCGGCGGTGATGTATCCCCGGCCGGGAACGACCGTCTCTCCTTTCTGGGCCGTGCGCTCGATCTCCGTGTAGCGCTTCGCAATGGAGAGCGACGTGAACAGCCCCATGGAGAAGACGAGGAGCCAGGGCGAGGCGAAGACGTCGGCGGCCGCAATGCCGATCGCTAGGCGGAGCGTGAACAGAACCGCGAGCACCACGACGTCGAGAATGGCCAGCCGCTTCACATGCATCGAATAGGCGAGCGTCAGGAAGAGATAGGCCAGAATGCCCGCCAGCACGCCGGTTCCCACCAACGCCGCGATCGCTATTCCTCCCACGATCGAAACGGCCGAAGCAACAATGGCCATGCCTATGGGCAGGTCGCCGGCAGCGATCGGCCGGAAGCGCTTCGACCAATGGCGGCGATCATGCTCGATATCGAGAAGGTCATTGAGAAGGTACGTGCCGAGCGCGACGAAGCCGAGCGCCAGAAAGGCCAGCACGCAATTCACGATCGTATCGGGATCGAAGATCGTGCCGCTCAGCACCGCAGGAACGAAGATCAGGATGTTCTTCGCCCACTGATGCAGGCGCGCGGCCTTGACGAGCGCACGCTGGCGCGATTTTCCCTCGATGACCGTCGTCGGCTTCGCGAGCGTCCTGATCTTGCGCAGCGTGGACGCGCCGGGCGCCACCGCAATGACGTTCCTCGCATTGCGCCAGACATGAAGGTCGGCCGCGCTGTCGCCGGCATAGTCGTAGCCCTCGGGAAAGCGCTCGGCCACCACATCGGCCTTGTGGCTTCCCTTGAGGTTCGTCGTCCCGTCGCTCGAAATGACGCCGTCGAGCATCGGGAAGCGGGCGGCCATCTTGCGGGCGAGCAGCTCGTCGCTCGCCGTCACCAGAAAGACCTGCCGGCCTTCGCGCTTCGCCTGCATGGCAAGCTCGACGACCTCGTCGTTGACCGGGATCAGCTCCGCATCGAGATCGACGGCCTCGGCGAGCTTCCGCTTGAGGTTGGCGCGCCCGCCGAGGAGCCATACGGGCAGATTGAGGATCCGGAGCGGATTGGCGGCTACATACGCGAGCGCCGTCTCCATGAGCAGGTCGGTGCGGATCAGCGTGTGGTCGAGATCGATCAGGAGCGGGATCGGCGCCGATCCGACCGGCCTCGCATCCGGCTGGCCGTCTGCTGACATGCCTGTCCCCACTGCCCCAGTCCCTGTGACCAGACCCGTGGCGGGCGATGTATGGACCGTCGCCGGCGAGCTCATGAAATTCCCTGCTGCAAACATCTAAGCATCGAATGACAACCTGATGCCATCGTGTACGGCCGCCATGCTACCCCACGATGATCTCCAAGCCGTCAAATTCCAATTAACCCTTCCGCATCGGCCGGATCGGGAATTTGGGCATCATGCGGTGCCTCTGATCGCGTGGCGCCCTCGGCGAGGGCGCGTTCATGCCGCCGATTTCTATGCAAGCCTCGCGCCATTTCGGCAAGCCGGGTGGCGGGGCAGGCGCAGCAGGTAGCCGTGGCCGAACAAGGCGTTAGCCCGCTTATGCCTTGCGCCCGGCATCGCCGCCCGCCGTTCCGCCCGCAATGCCCCGCCGGCCGGCGAGGCTGCGGAGTTTCCCGACCAGGCCGGGCAGCAGGTGCTCGGCTGTCCGCACGACGAACCCGCAGGCCCAGGCCATGTGCATGACAATGGCCGCGGGTGCTGCCAGAAGCACGGCCGCATCCCGCGCCTGCACCGCCAGGACGACGGCCCAGAGGAAGCACGCCGCAGCGTAGAGGAGCATGGGCAGCAAGGCGATCGGACCCGCCAGCGGCCACAGGATCATTCCGGAGAGCACGGTGAGCAGCACAAGCACGGGCAGGATCTGGCGCAGCTTCGGCGCCTTGGCGTGCTTCAAGGTCGTGTTGGCCCGCCCCCAGCCATGCCGGAAGTATTGCCGCCCGAGCGCGCGGAGGCTCGATCTCGGGAAGTAGTCGATGGTCAGCCCGCCATTGAGGTAAATGCGGCGGCCCGAAGCGGCGAGGCGCGCGTCGTACTCGGCATCCTCGTTGAAGGGCGCCGTCTCGTCATAGCCCCCGAGGGCGCGAAAGACGGCCCGATCGAAGGCGGCGTGGTGGCCATGCTCGACATAGCCCGAGCCGCCCGCGACGCGATGCTGAGAGCCGCCGTTGCCGAGACGGCTGTTCTGCGCGGCGGCGATCGCCCGCTGGACCGACCCGCGACCCACGGCGTGCATAGGCACGACGACGGACGCGCTCCCGGTTTCGAGGAGCGTGTCGGCGCAGCGTGCGGCAAAATTCGGAGGATAGGTGGCATGGCAGTCCGCGCGCACGAGAATCTCGGTCCGGGGGTCGCAGACCTCGGCGGCGATGTTCAGTGCCGCCGACTGGATGCGGCGCTCGTTGTGCAGCAGCCTTATCTCGGGATGATCCGCCGCGAGCCCCCGCACGACCTCGTGCGTCCGGTCGCTGCTGCCGCCGTCGAGCACGAGCAGCTCGTACGCGAGCGTTCCCGGCTTCGGGAGGATCGACGAAATGGCATCGGCAATGTAGCGCTCCTCGTTGAGCGCCGGCATTACGATGCTGACGAAGGGACGTCGTGGCGTCGCCACCCTGGGGCTCCCGTTTCATGTAGGCCGCGGCCACGGCTCGCCGAATTCACTACCATATGGCAGGGATCGATGCAGGGGGCTGAGAAGCGCAATCTCGAGCGAAGATGAATAATGGAGGCTCAACAACCGTGAAGATTAAGACTAGGGCAGGAAATAAGGACGATGGTCGTTCGCCCAAGTCGACAGAGGCCCTGACGAAACGTACTCTGAGCCGAAGCCAATCAGGCTGACATCGTCAGCTCCGCCTGCGCCCCCGCATGTCCCGTTATGCCTTCGCGATGGAATCCGCATGTCGATCGCACTCGCTAAATCCCTGGCCCGCAAGGTGTACGGCCCACTGGCGGCGGGCGCCCAGATCCGCGCTTTCCTGGCGGGCCCGGGCCCCCATCGCCTCAATCTCGGCTGCGGACACAATGCTCTTCAGGGCTGGCTCAACGTCGACCTCGAAGGGGGGCGGCACGGCACGACGTACATGGATGCGCTGCGCCCCTATCCGCTGCCCGACAATTCGCTCGACGCCATTCTCTGCGAGCACCTCATCGAGCATCTGCCGAGCGAGGGCGGTCGCTTCGTACTTCGCGAGGCGTATCGCGTGCTGAAGCCCAACGGCGCCATTCGCATTGTCACGCCGGATCTCCTCAGTCTCGCCCGCATGTGCGTCGGCCAGCCGAGCGACACGGAGCGGCGCTATCTCGATTTCGTCGCGAAGCTGCACGGGCAGGAGAGCATCGAGGCATCCGACGCGCTCAACTATATTTTCTACGAGTACGGCCATCGTCACATCTACACGGCGAAGCGCTTGCGCGAGGCGATGGCGGCGGCAGGATTCGTCGAGATCACCGAAGGCCGCGCCGCCCATCCGCAGCGCGAGATCTTCTTCGGCGCCGAGGGGCATCCAGGCTTCATGGGCACCGAGAACGATGCAACCGAGGCCTTCGCCCTCGAAGGCGTGAAGCCGGCAACCTGATCAGCCGAGGACGGCCCGCGCCGCAACGCGCGGGAGAAGGCCCGGCGGCGCCAGCGTCAGGGCCTCGCGCAGCCTGCCCTTGCGGATCAGCCGCGCCGAGATCTGCGTCACATGCCAGCGGATGTGTCCGCGGTTGTCCGGAGTCGCGACCTCCCATTGGCCGAGCGCGGCACGGATGAAGCTCGCGTCCTGCGCCTCGATCTCGAACGGCCGGTAGTGCGCAAGCTCCAGGAGCTTGATGCCCGCGGCAAGGCGCAGGCGCGGCAGTTCGCCAGGATCGAGACGGCCCGCGACCACCTCGATCATGGCGGCCAGCGATGCGGCAGACTTGAGGGCGGCGGCGTCCGTCACGGCGAACGCGAAATCGGCGCGCCCGCTGCGGCGGCGAGCGGCCGAGAGGGCGCTCAGTTGCGAGCCGATCGCCATAACCCTTCCGTTGACGATCGACGCGCTCGAGATGCTGCTCCCATGCAGGCGATACTGGCCGAGCCGCTCGGGAAGACTGTGCAGCCGCCCGCGCTCCTCGAGTCGCCAGTAGAGGTCGCTGTCCTCCGAGTTGGGCGAGGGCCTGTAGCCTCCGATCTCGGCCACGGCAGCGCGGCGTATCATGACGTATGGATGAACGAGATAGGGCTCGCGGGCCGGAAACCATGAGGGGTCCGCACCTTCCGGCGATCCCGGCCGCGGGAGACCCGCGATGGGGGCGCCATGCTCGTCGATGTGATCGACGTCACATCCGACGGCGACATGATCTGGATGCGCGCGCAGGAAGTCGAGCTGCGCGCGGAGCCTCTGCGGATAGGCGACATCATCGGCGTCGAAGCGGGCAACGAACTCAGCGGTGCATTGCGCAAGACCGAGGTTGAGGGCTTCGACGATGCCGCCGTTAGCCTTGCGCAGCACCCGCACGCGGGCATCGCGCGCGGCCCAGGCCGCGAGCAGGCCGGCCGTTTCGTCCGTCGAGCCGTCGTCCACCACCAGGATGCGGATATCCGCGACGGTCTGCGCCGCCATGCTGGCGAGCGCGGCATCGATGGTCGACGCGGCGTTGTAGGCTGGGATCAGGACATCGATCTCGGGAGCTGACATGAAGTGCGGCCGGTCCAATCTGAGGCGAGATATCTGCGCAGTCCTAAGTAGCCGCGGCCGCCAATGGCGCCCCTATACCTTCTTTGAAACTTAACAATTTCTCGACGCACGTATTTCAGGTAGGAGAGAGCGCCGAAAGGCAGCGGTCAAGTAACCTCCGGGTGCGCTCGATGAAAAGCGATAACGGATGCGATCGTATATCCCTTCGGCCTCATATCGATCGTCGCCTCGGTATGGACAGCGCCGCACCCGGACGGGGCTGCCTCCGAGGAAAGCTTTCCAAACCATCCATGATCTCCGGTGTGCATGGTCAGGCGGAGCCTATCCGTGACCATACTCTCTGAGATTCCCGCCGACGGCGTGCCTTGCGACATCTGCATTGTCGGTACCGGGCCGGCCGGCATCGCGCTTGCGCTCGAATGCGAGCGCCATGGCTTGCGCGTGCTTGCGCTCGAGGCAGGCGCGCAGAAGGACCAGGGCCGCATCCGCGGATCAGAGACGGAAATTCTCACGCCCGCCCATCACGCCCCGCTTCACGTCACCACGCGAAGTGCGTTCGGCGGCACCTCCTGGGGCTGGTCCGGCCTCTGCACGCGGTTCGACGATATCGATTTCGAGGTCCGCGAGCACGTTCCGGACTCGGGCTGGCCTTTTGCGCACGGCGAGCTTGCGCGCCACTATGAGAGAGCAGCCGGCATCCTCAACTGCCGCATGGATCACGTCCTGCCCGTGGACGAGAGCTGGCAAGGCCTCGATGGCGTGAAGCTGGAGAATCGCCTCTATACATCCGCGCAGCCGAGGCTCGGCGAAAGCCACTGGAATCACTTCGCTGGATCGCAGGCCATCACCGTATGCCTCGACAGCGCGGTCGTCGGCCTCGATCTCGACGCCGAAGGAAGACGCGTCGAAAGCCTCGCCGTCAGAAGTGGCGGCCGCACTGTCGTTCTGCGTCCGCCACGCGTCGTGCTAGCGGGCGGCGGCCTCAGATCCACTCAGCTCCTGCTGAAGGCGCAAAGACGCTGGCCGAACCATTTCGGCGGCATCGATGGTCCGCTCGGGCGCTACTACATGGGCCACCTGACTGGATGGATCTCCTCGATCCGGTTCAGCAATCCGGCCGATGCCGCCTATTTCAAGCCGGTCACCGTCGAGGGCGCCAGTTCCGTGCAACGGCGCTTCAGCATCACACCAGAAGTACAGCGCGCCGAGGGCCTGCAGAACATCGTGCTGTGGGCCGGTGCCCGCGCGCTTTACGATCCCATGCATGCCGACGGCACGCTCTCCGCCGCCTATCTGGCATTGGCCATGCCGGGCATCGGCGCACGGCTGTTATCGCCGCCGTTGCGCCGTGCCTCGCTCGGGCCGACACCGCGACACTACATGCCGCACGTGCTGAATATCATGCGCGCGCCGCTGCGGACGGCACGAGGCGCGGTGCGGGCGGCCGGGAGCAGGCTGAGAGCGCAGCGCGTGCTCGGCCAATGGCCCGCTGAGGATCCAAGCCACGCCTTCCTCCTCACGTACCACGCCGAGGCTGCCCCCGATCGCGACAGCCGCGTGACGCTCGGGGAGGGGACGGACAGTTTCGGCCTGCCGCGCCTGCGGATCGATCTGCGGTTCTCGGACGCGGACGTCCAATCCACGGTGCGCGCACACCGCGTGCTCGACCGCGCGCTACGCCAGTCAGGCAAGGCTCATCTCGAGTATCTGGCGCCCCCGGAGGAGCTTGCGGCTCGCGCGCTCGAGCAGGCCACCGACGGCTATCATCAACTGGGCCTGACCAGAATGGGCCTCGATCCGAGGGAGAGCATCGTTGACCCGAACTGCCGCGTGCACGGCGTCGAAAATCTCTTCGTTGCTTCGGGCAGCATTTTTCCGACTTCCGGTCAGGGCAATCCGACGCTGCTCACCGCAGCGCTCGCCGTCCGCCTCGCCCGTTATCTCGCGGCTATGCCGCGCGCCGAGCAATTGTCCGCTCAGCGCGCCTCCTGAAGTGCCTTGTTGCGGCGGCGGCTCGCGCCGGCAGCCTGCAGCCCCTCGCGCAGGAGGGCAATGCCGAGACCGAGCATCAAGCCGGCGATGGTTCCGACAACGAGCGCCTGCTTTCTTTTCGGATAGCTTCTGCCCGCCGACCGCTTGGCCATCGAGATCACGCGGGCGGAGCTCACCGCATAGGACTGGCGCTGCTCGGCCTCGGTGAAGGCCTGAAGTGCGCTCTCGAACATCCGGCGGTAGGTCATCGCGGTCGCCTCGAGCTCCTCCAGCGTTTCGGTGAAGCCTTTGGACGGTATGCTGTTCGAAGCTGCGCCGCTTTCGCCCTCGGGCTTCCGCCCGACGATGCTGTAGTCCCTTCGGGCCTTGAACTCTTGAACCTTCAGCGAGGCCTCGTTCATCTGGATGCGCAGCGCATTGATGCGCTTCTCGAGCCAGTCGCTGCCCTGGCGGGCTGTCTCGACACGCACCGAAATCTGATCGTCGATATAGGCTTGCATGTACGCATTGGCGACGCGCGCCGCGAACGCAGGATCAGGCGCCGTGTATGAGATCTCGAGGACGTAGGCGAAACCGAGCCGGCGTATTTCGAGACCGCCCTGCACCCGGCTGGTGGCCATGCTCAGCTTGTCCTCCTGCTCTCGGCCGTTCGTCGAGGTGTCGTCCCCTGAAGCGGGCGGCGCCGGCATCGCGGCGAACACCGGATCATTCAAGAGATCGAGACGCTGGACCACGGCACGAGCGACGCGCTCCGATCGCAGTACGGCGATCTGGCTTTCGATCTGGGCGCTATCGAGCGCGGAGCCCACTTCCCGCCACTGCTCGGTCGCCAGCTGCGGAACCTTGACGTCGATCAGAAGCTGACCGGACGCCGTATAGAGGGGCGCCGCCGTCAGGATGTAGAAGACGGCGATGGCAATACCCAGCGACGTCGTCGCGACGATGAGAATGATGTAGCGATGGACGAAGTCGATGACGTCGCCGATGCCCAGTTGCCCGAACGAGTTATAGGGGTCGTCACTGTGTCGCGGGCCATGAGGAGGGCCGCTGGCGCCATCATGCACGGTTTTGGCTCCGGACGTTCTTCGACTGCGCTTTCGAGCCCATCGCATCGCGCGGGCGCGTTTCCATTACGATAGCACTATTGCGGACCGCGGCCACGCGCTTAGTGAAGATGAGCGCGAGGTTAATTGGCGTCCCGCCCTCTTCTGCTAGCGCGCGAGCGGGCCCGCCGGAGTGGAGGTTGCGGCAAGCCAGCGTTGCAAGGCCCCTGCCATGAGGGCGACGATCGCAACGTAGAGCATGCTGAGGTTACGAACTTCTCCCTCGGCGCAAAAAAGCAGCAGAAGCGGCACGTTGATGATGGCGGCGAGCTGCAGATGCCTGTGGATGGAGGTCGGCACAATGCGCCAGCCGTACGCCATGAGGATCGCAAACCAGCCGAATACGACGATCCCGTAACCCTTGAACAACGGCAGGCCGTAGGTCTGATCGAGCAGGAAGAGATTCAAAGGGTTGGCATAGAAGAGCACATTGTCGAACAACTGGAGGATGGCATTCTGTCCGTCGTTCTCCGCATACGCGAGCCGTATGGCCAGGTAGGTGAGGCCCGACACGAAGGCTGTGGCAAGCGCGGCAGCGACGGCGTTGCGCACCGACAATCGCACCATGAGAAGCGGCGGCAGCGCCAGGCAGTAGAAGAAGAAGGCCTCCTTGTTCGCGGTCGCCGGCATCGCAAGCAGCAGAAGGGCCACGATATGCCCGCCAAGCGCGAGACGGGCGGCGAGCGCGAAAGCGAGCAGTTCCGGAAGATCGTAGAAATAGCCGCCACGCGTCTGCAGGATCGGAATCGCGAGAGCGAAGATTGCGGGCGCGGCCGTCGCAGCAGCCTGGCTGAGGCCGAGGGTGAGGCACACCGAGCGCAGCGCGAACAAGGCCAGAAAGAGCGAAAGGAATGTTGCGTAATAAACAATCCGGTAGCGTACCGCGTAGCCTTGCTTGGTCGCCTCGGCCCCAATCGGCGGCCGCAGTGCCCCTTGCGCACTGTTCAGTCGCTGCTCGATGGCGAGCCGGGCGCCTTGCGGCAGCGCCTGCTCGATAATGGTCGCGGCCTGCGGGAGAAGCTGCCGGTAGACGAAGGGCCGCGCCGCCGTGCCGTCGAGCATGTTGACGAGGGACTGCGACGAGACGAGATCGCTCATGCGCCACTTCGTATAGTACCCGTGGAAGCTCGCCGCGGCGACCATGGCATAGATCATCGCAATGACGAACGCCGTCGCGAGACGCTGACTGAGCGCCGATGCGGGGGCGACCTCCCGAAGCGGGAGACGGTTCTGCTCGATCGCGGAAGCGTCTCGGGAAATCTCAGGCTTCACGCGGATATTCCCCAGGCCCCATGGGATTGGACACGTGCCGAGGCTACCGATGCGTCCCGCGAATGGCAAAGCCGAAGTGTACGGGCTGTCGCTCGCGGCCTCATCCCATTTTGGGTCCCGGGGCACCATCGTGCTCAGGATCATGGGCGTGCACATGCTCGCGCGCGTGGAGCCGGTTACCGGTTGTCATCCCTCTCGGCGGCTCGGCCGTCAGCTGGCTCGCGTTGTGGCCGTACAGGTTGGGTTGCCGCGCCCGCAGCAAGCCTCCCACGACGCCGACATGCAGCGCCCCCCTCAAAAGGTAACGGCGCCAGCGAACCTGGGAGAAGAAGTTCAAGCCTGCCATGCCCATGCAGTAGCCGACCTTGGCGCAGGCCAGTGCGAGCGCGCCCCATCCGTCTCTCGAGGTGCGCACGAGCCGCAGGCCATACGTCTGCCCGGATCTGACGCGCCGCCGCATCAGCCATCCGAAACGGCAGCGTTCGGCCGGGACCGGCTCGTAAACGAGCGCGTCGGGGGCAAAGACCATTCTGCCGCCGAGATCGTGCAGACGATAGAAGTATTCCGTGTCCTCGCCACCCGACCGGCCGAGTGAAAGGTCGAACCGGAGTGCGCTGAACGGCGGCCTGCGGCGCATGAGGACGTTGCACGTGTAGCCTGTCTGGATGACGCCATCGACGTACGCCGGCAGCGTCGAATGGAAGTCGCCTTTGCGCATCCAGTCCGGAGCCTGCGGGCCGTAGACGGCCGCGACAGGGCCGAGGACGGCGTCGGCACCGGTGGTCTTGGCGGCGCGCAGCAGCGACTCGAGCCAGTGCGGAGCGACATGCTCGTCGTCGTCGACGAAGGCGACAAAGTCGCCCGACGCGGCATCGAGGCAAGCGTTCCGTGCCAGCGAAATGTTGGCGGCGGGCGCGTGAATGTAGCGCACGGGAAAACCGACCTCGCTTGCGAAGGCGGCAGTCAAACTCTGCGCCGAGGGCACCGTGTCGTTGTCCGCGACGATCACGCACAAATCCACCAGCGGGCCCGCATTGGCCGCGATGGATTTCAGTGTCTCGGCAAGGTACGCGCGCCGAAACGTACAGATGCAGACATCGACGCGCGGGGCGAACGGCTTGCTCATCGCCCACGTATCCCAATGCGCATCCCGGAGCGTTGGTCCCGGGTCATAGGTCGAGCTGGCGGCAGAAACCTTAATAGCAGCATTGTAGCGCGGCGGACAGCACGCGTGATGCCCGAAGCCTCCGAAGTTCCGAATGCGTGGCGGAATCGCGTGGAGCACCGGTCCGATTTCGGTGCGCCATGCTCATGGTCGATCAGCTGTTCCGGCCGCGGATGCTGCTGAAGCGCAAAATTCACGACTTGTCATCCAATATGTGACGACTGTTCATATAGGGAATACCCTTACGACGTTCGCCTTACATGATCACGCTCCAAGTCGTCGGCACGGTTAACTGAAGATGAGGATGCTCGGCGGGTTTCGGCCGCTGCGGGGTCGTGACTTCTGCAGTTAGCCAACAATCGAGAACCGCACCGGAAAAGTGGCAGAGCCCGTGGTTTTGCCTTATCAGCCCGGGCGGCATTGAGGCAGAGTGCTGCGCTCGGCATCGCCATGGTCTGGAGCGGAATCTGAGGACTTATGACCGGAGACGAGGACGCGAGCATCTGCGTGTGCATTGCGGCCTACAACGCCCAGGGCACGATCGCGCGCGCGATCGTCTCGGCGCTGCGGCAATCGCACGTGACCGAGGTCATCGTCGTCGACGATGCCTCGACGGATGGCACCGCCGCAGTCGCCCGCCAGTGCGACGATGGCAGCGGCCGGCTCTCGGTTATCGTGCTCGAACGCAACGGCGGCCCATCGGCAGCCCGCAACACGGCGCTTCAGCACTCGCGTGCGGGCATATTCTGCGTGCTCGACTCGGACGATTACTTCATGTCCGATCGGATCGGGCGGCTGCTCGGCTGCGATCTCGGCGCATGGGACTTCCTCGCCGACGATATCCTGATCGTGCCTGAGCACCTCGTCGATATCCAGCCGAAGGAGCTGACGAGTGTCGCGCCGCGCCTCATGGTCGACCTCGATCTGCCGACCTTCGTACTGAGCAACATCATCGTGCCGGGGCGGCCGCGCGGAGAGCTGGGTTTCCTGAAGCCTCTCGTCAAGCGCCGGTTCCTCGACGCCCAAGGGCTCGGCTATGATCCGCGCCTGCGGCTCGGCGAGGACTACGCGCTGTATGTCCGCTCCTTGATGGCCGGCGCGAAATTCAAGATTGTCGACTTCAGCGGATACGTCGCCGTCGAGCGGCCCAACTCGCTGAGCGTGTCCCATAGAGCATCGGACCTCGAAGCCATACGGACATTCGACGAAGCTTGCGTCAAAGAACCCGGGTTGAACGAAGCTGCAAGAAAAGCACTGTCTGATCATCTGCGGGCGACCACTGACAGGTGGGCCCTTGCCCGTGCTCTCGAAATCCGGCGCGAGGAGGGAGTCGGGCCTGCCGTTCGTTTCCTCGCTCAACGGCCCGGCAGTGTGCCCTACGTCGCCTCCAGATTGCTTCGTGCACGATCCGAACGACTTCGACGGCGCCTCGGCGGCGGTACCGAAACTCAACGGTCAAGACATCTTATTGGATGAAAGTCGTGGCCCGCGTTCATGGTTGTGGCCAGCCTGCACCGCATCGGCAAAAACCCGGAGCGGCAAATCGATTGCGCGACGCTGGCCCGACAGTATATCCGGAAGTCTTGGTTCGATTAGAGACGCCACCTTTGACGCGAATAGATTGCATCGCTTCGGGATGCGGCCCCGGCATTCGTTCGGCCGCACGCTTGAGCCCTATCTTGTCGAACGCGAGCGAGAAGCAAACGGCATTGTGTCGGAGAACGCGCTGTGCTGATGCCTGATCCGGTCGTCTCGGTCATTGTCGCAAACTTCAACGGCGAGAGATTTCTCACCGACGCGCTCGTCTCCGCGCGCGCGCAGACCCTGCGCGCCATCGAGATCATCGTCATCGATGATGCTTCCTCGGATGCGAGCGTCGAGATAGCGAACAGGTTCGCCCGCGAGGACGACCGCGTTCGCGTCATTGCTCGAAAGGTGCGATCGGGGCCCGGTGCCGCCCGCAATGATGGGCTTGCGGTCGCCCGCGGAAAATGGATCGCCATTCTCGACAGCGACGACATGATGCATCCGATGCGCCTCGCGAACCTCGTCGAGGAGGCCGAGCGATCGACGGCCGACATATGCGCAGACGATCTGCTGGTCTTCCAGGAGGACGCGCCGCCCAAAGGTCATCTTTCGCGCCGCCAGCGAAAGCGCGGCTGGCTCTCGGCGCCGGATCTCGTCACCAGGATCTATTCGCGCGAGCCGTCCCTCGGCTACCTGAAGCCGATCATCCGCGCGAGCTTCCTCAGCACGCACAGCCTCCAGTACGATACTGATCTCCTCATTGGAGAGGACTACGACCTCGTTCTCCGTCTGCTGGCCAAGGGGGCGAAATTCCGCCTTCTGAATTCGCCCGCCTATTTCTATCGCAAGCACAGCAGCTCGATCTCCCACCGCCTGTCCGGGCAGAACCTCGAACGTATGCTCGCTGCGGACAACCGCCTGCGGGCGCTGTTCGCGGAGAGCAAGCGCGATGTCGCGCGTGCATTCGATGCGCGCCGCGCCTCCATCGAGGAGGCTCTCGCGTTCGCGAGCATCGTCTCAAGCCTCAAGGCGCGCAGATTTGGCGAGGCCGGCCTCACGGCGGTACGAAATCCACGGGCTATTCCGCTTCTGGCCATGCCTGTTGCCGCGCGTCTGCGACGGCTGAAACCATCGCGGAGCGCGCATATGGCGGGCGGTGACGGCAAGCGCATCTGCCTCATCTCGCGCCAGAGGCTGGTCGGGTACACTAACGGCAGCTCGACGTATCTGATCAATCTGATGGGTGCGCTGAAGGACGCCGGTCACAGCATCACCCTGATATCGCCGAGCGTCGCGACCCTCGGGCGCTGGCCGTTCCTCCGTCTGCGGCCCGAGATGCGGGTGTTCGACGACGTGCACATCCGCGGCACGTGGCGGCTCGGCCGTCGATTGTGCATCGCCAAGGACCCGCGGATCGCGCTCTCCGCGGCGTCGGCGATCGCGGCCCGGCTTGCGTCGCGGCTCGGCATAAAGATCGCCTCGTGGGACCGCCCGGCGCCCTATGCCGGCGCGGAGCCCTGGCATCGCGACGATCTGATCTACGTCGCCCGGCACGCACCGCAGTCGACCGGGCTTGTCCTGGCGGACTACGCGTTCACCACGCCGGCCATACCGTATGCCCTCGCGCCCTCGGCACGGAGCGCCGTCGTCATGCACGACCTGCTTTCGGTGCGCACCCAGCGATTTCGGGCACAGAAGCTCTCCGATTCAGTCACGGCGCTGGACGAGGCCGCCGAAGTTAGGCTGCTGCGGCAAGCCGACGTCACCATTGCCATTCAGAAGGTGGAGGCGGAGACCATACAGCGCCTGCTGCCCGATCGCCGCGTTCTGCTCACACCCCACGCCTGCGATGCCGTAGCGGCGCCGCAGCCGGGCGATCGCTCGACCGTGCTCTTCGTCGGCAGTAGCACGGCGCCCAACGTCATCGGTCTCGAGTGGTTTCTCGAGGCCGTCTGGCCGGAAGTCAGAAGACGGGTCCGAGACTGCCGGCTCGTGGTCGCGGGGAGCGTCGCCAGCAGCTTTCCGAAGGTCGTTGCCGGGGTGCAGTTCCTCGGCATCGTTGCAAATCTGGATGCGCTCTACGAGCAAGCCGGCGTCGTCGTATCGCCGCTGACGATCGGCTCCGGCCTCAAGATCAAGCTGATCGAGGCCCTCGGACACGGGAAGGCGATCGTCGCCACCCGCGCATCGACGGAAGGATGCGACGACGAAGTCGTGCAGGCCACGCTTCAGCGCGACAGCGCGCAGGATTTTGCCGATGCCGTGGTCGAGCTACTCGGCAACGACGCGCTCCGTCACGCCAAGGCCGCACAGGCCCTGGAGGTCGCGCGGCGTCTGTATTCACCCGAGACCTGCTACAGGGAGCTGCTTGCATTCGCCGGCGCCGGTGCGCCGACCGACAGCATCGCCCCCGTTTCCTTCGCATCACCGAGGCCGGCAGTGGAATGATCCGCAGACATCCGCTACTACGGGACGCCGTCCCGCCCGGGATCTCTCGCATTGAGGAAGCCGATGACCGCGGTGCCAACGACAGCTGATCGTGCGCACGGCCTGCCGTCGCGGTTATCCGCGGCCGTCGATCTGAAGCTCGTGCTGTGGACGCTCTTCTTCTTTCTCGCGAGCACGGCAGTTCGGAGCGTGGGCGAGCTTCCGATCCAGATTGCCTGGATGCTCGCCGACCTCGCCGCGGTCGTCCTGCTCTTCAAGTATCAATCGCAGTTTCTCAATATCGCGCTCGGCAACCTCATCTTCCTGAGCTGGCCGCTCCTGGCCTGCCTGTCGACGCTGTGGTCGATTGCGCCGAATCTGACTTTCAGTCACGGCATCCAATTGCTGATGACGACGCTCGTCGCGTTCCTCCTCTGTATTCAGCTGCGTCTGAAGCAGTTCGTCGCCGTATTCTTCTGCGCCTTGCTGGGCGCGGCGATTGTGACACTTGCATCCGAGCTACTGTCTTTGAGTGGCGGCTCCGGCGGAGACTGGTACGGCAGCTTCCCGCACAAGAACATCATGGGTGCTGCCATGTCACTTCTGGTGATCACGGCACTCTGCCAGTTTCTGCAGGGACGTTGGCGCGCCGCCTCGCTTTTCGCCGTTGGCCTCGGCCTGTTCCTCGTCGCCAAGTCGAACTCGGCCGCGGCCGTCCTGTCTCTCGCGATGACCCTTGCAGCTCTGCCGTTCGCCTATGCCTTCGTGCGCGATCGCACGACATTCTCGATCTTTCTCGGCACCGCGCTCATCACTGCGGCGGTCGGTGCTCTGGGGCTCTACGCTGCGATGATCGTCGTCGGGATCGACCCGATCGACATCATTCTGGCGTCCGTCGGAAGGGAGCGCACGCTCACGGGTCGCACGCTGCTGTGGGACCTGGCCGAAGCCGCGATCGAAAGCCGGCCGTGGCTCGGCTTCGGATACAAAGCCTACTGGACCAACATACCCGCTGAGATGCTCGAACTGGTCAGAGTCGTCGGCGGCGTCTTCCACTTCCACAACAACTATCTGGACGTTGCAGTCGCGTTCGGCTTCATCGGCCCCATTCTGCTCGCTCTCGGCGTTCTGACCGGCCTCGTGCGCAGCTTGCGCACGCTCGTTGCCGGAACCGAGCCGATCGACGCCTGGCCGTTCCTGATCGTCGTCATGGTTATCATCCTGACGTTCGTCGAAAATCCATTGGTGTGGAACCACAACATGTGGCACGTTCTGTTCATTGTCGTTGCGGTGATCCGCAAGTGAGAAACAAGACTGCTCAGCGCATGAATCGTATGCGTATCCTCGCCTTGTTGCTGTGCGTCATCCCTCTCTGGGGCGCCGCCGCGCAGGGCACGTCTTTCGTGGACCGCTTCAAGACGATCGACGGCCAGCGCTGGCGCGTCTCGGATGGCTGGTCGAACGGCGGCTGGCACGGCTGCCTCTGGTCCAAGGACAACGTCCGCCTTGTCGACGGCGGCCTGGAGCTTACGCTCACGAACACGCCGCGCGCCGATCGGGCCTTCACCTGTGGCGAGCTCATGTCTCGCCCCATGTACGGCTTCGGAACCTTCGAGGTCCGGATGAAGCCGGCGGCATTGAACGCCGGCATCGTGTCGGCATTCTTTACCTACACTGGACGCGCGCACGGCAATCCTCAGGATGAGATCGACATCGAGTTCATAAGCACGCGGCCGAGATCCGTGGACGCGACGTACCACGCCAAGAACAGCGGCCCGCAAGGCTTCGACGCCCCGCTGGATTTCGATCCAAGAGCCGGCATGAACGACTATGCTTTCCACTGGACCCCGGATCGGATCGCCTGGTACGCGAACGGAAAGCTGATCCGTGAAGTGGCACGGGTCGAGGGCAAGGCTTTCACGACACTGCCGGGCAAGCTCTACGTCAGTCTGTGGAACGGCGGTGACGGCTTGAACAGCTGGCTCGGCAAGTTCGCCTATCCTGGCATCCCTCTCGTCGCGCGCTACGAATACATCGCCTATACGAAACTCGGCGACGATTGCCAGTTTCCGCAATCGATCGTGTGCAAGCTCGGCAAGGACGCGCTCAACGGCAAATAGCGGGCCTGCCTGATCAGCCGTGGCGTGCCGGTTGACGCCGCGCTTCCGCCAGCCGCGTCAGAAGCTCTGCAGTGTCGCTCTCGTCGACGAACAGGCTGTGCGGCGCCCGGTGCGCGGCATCCGCGAGGGCGGCGTAGTGCTCCTGGTCCATCTGCAGCAGCCAGGCTGCCAGGCTTTCGTCGATCGGCTCCCGCAGCGTCACGCCAAGGCCGTCGCGCGCCACCTTGTCGCCGGTCGCCGTTCCCTCGCGCGCGATCGCGATCGAATGGAAGAGCCCGCCCTCATAGAGCCGGTTCGGCAGCAGCCAGTCGGAGTTCGATCCGGCATCGAGGAAGTCGATTGCCCACGTGAAGTGGACCCCGCCATAGATTTCCGCCAGATCCCGCGGGCTCTGGTACGGCCCGAGATATCGGAAGTTGCTCCGATCCGCGGTTGCCGCACGCATGGCCTCGCTCGAAATATCCTCCTCCGAGAGCGTGCCTCGAATGAGAACCGCCACCCTGTCCGGATGCGCCGCGGCAAGGCGACCCAGAATGTCGAGGCTCCTCATGCAGCGGAGCGTGCCGAACCATCCGATGATCCAGGGTGGACCGTTCGGAAGTGCCGGCATCGCCGCCTTCGGGATGGCGGCGACCTGGGACGCGGCGACCTTGTTCTCCAGCAGGAACCAGCGTCCCGCATAGCCCTGCTGAGCGTCGAAGTAGCGCGTCATGAACATCGGCGAGCTGACCACGAGCATGTCGCACGCAGCGAGCAGGCGGCGTTCGCACCAACGGAAAGCAGCCTTGAGGAAGCCGTCGCCGACGAAGGCGCGCTGCACGTCGAGGACCTCGTAGACGAGCTGCGCGCGCGAGCGCGAGAGCCACCTTGCCGCAGTCGCGAGCGCCATCATGTCGAAGTTGCGCGCGTAGATGACGTCGCACTCGGCGAGCGCGCGTCGATGGCGCATGACCGTCCAAAGGGCGTGGGCGAGCTTCGGGAGGCGCGCAAGATAGTTCCGATCGATCGTCGCGCCGAGCTCGACGTTCTCCCAGACGGGGGCCGGCTGCTCCTTGTCCCGCGCGCGATGAAACATGAAGCCGACGAGGGAGGCACCGGCGGCCTGGAATGCCTTTGCGCGCTTGATGACGACGCTTTCGCGCGAGTCATGGGCGAAGAAGGCAATGCGCCGGACAGGTTCCTGGTTACGTTCATGGCCGCGCCCCACGGCAGCGGACTGCGGACCAGCCATGACGTCAGGGTGCGTGGACAAGCAGCATCTCCAGTGGCGCTGCCGGATTCGAAACACGATCCCGAAAGCGGGCGCGGATGAACCGAGCTTATCGCGAGTACAGGAAAATCATGAACGAGATGTCGCAGGGCGACGCGCTTGTAGCTGCCTTCAATAAAAAAACGCCTTGGTGGCCAATCCTCGCGGAGGGCACGACCCGCGCGTCGCGGGCCTTAGATGCCCTGCTCTTGTATTAGTCCAGAAGCGAGGTATGCGACCTCTGTGCGGTTCTTGGCGTTGAGCTTCTTCATGATGTTGCGCACGTGGACCTTGACGGTGCTCTCGCACATGTTGAGCTCGTAGGCGA
>JAEWIJ010000088.1 GCA_023387235.1 Pseudomonadota bacterium | reverse complement strand
TTGGCGACCCGGATCTCCGGCTTGATGCCCTGCGCCGTCACCGCCTCGATGGCCCTTTGCACGACCGGCGCGTTGTCCTTGAGACGGAACGGATAGTAGTCGGTGTGCGAGATGAACTTGGCCTTGCCGGACTGGCCCTGGACGTTGGTGACCCCGGCGGCCGCCTTGGCGAAGGCTGCCTTGTAGGCCGCGGTGATCTCCTTGTGGAACTTGGCA
This sequence comes from Pseudomonadota bacterium, assembly GCA_023387235.1. Lineage (GTDB taxonomy): Bacteria > Pseudomonadota > Alphaproteobacteria > Rhizobiales > Hyphomicrobiaceae. The sequence continues at coordinate 5,335 of JAEWIJ010000088.1, read as the reverse complement.
TCGTGGCTGCGGCTCTCGCCGCGCACGCGCACGTAGTCCGTCACGACGTTGGTTGCATCGCCCGCCGAGCCGCCATTCACTCCGGCCACGACGCCGACATTGCTCGTGCCGACCTTGTCGCCATGCACGACCTTGCCGAACCAGCCGCCGCGCCGCGCTTCGGCCAGCGCCTCGGCGAGGATCAGCGTCGAGCTGATGCCGCGCTCAGGCGCCCCGCCCGCGTGCGCAGCGCGGCCATTGATCTCGACCTCCCAGCGATCCGCGCCGACGGCGCCGACCGTCACGTACGATGCCGAACGCCCGTCATAGTTGAAGCCGATGCGCACGCCGCCGAGATCCTTCGGATCGACGAAGCGCGCGCCCCAGAGCCCGCTCTCCTCGCGCACCGTGAAGAGCAGCGTCAGCGGCGGATGATCGAGCTTCTGCGCCGCAAGCTCTGCGGCGAGCGTCACGAGCACGCCGCAGCCCGTGCGGTTGTCGCCGCCGAGCGCCGTGCGCACGGTGTTGACGATCTTGCGACCCTGGATCTTCGGCTTCGCGCCGGCGCACAGCGGCACCGTATCGAGGTGTGTCATGAAGAGCAGGCGCGGGCCATTGCCGAGGCGCCCACGCCCGGGAAGATCGACGATGAGGTTGCCGGTCTCGCACGGCACGGGAATGCGCTTGTGCGCATCATCGAAGCGGATCGCCTTCGCCGGCACGCCCACTTCCTTGAGCGCGGCGACGACCTCCTTGCCGATCGCCGCCTCTTTTCCGGTCACGCCTTCCACGGCCAGGAACCGCATGAGACGGTTCACGGCTTGCGCATTGTCGACCTTCTGCATGTGTGCTTACCGCTCTCGCTTCAGGATGCCTTCTTGCGGTTCTTCTCGAGCCAGCCGTTGACCATCGAGACGGTCTTGTCGACCTCCGGATGCGAGCGGCCCTTCGATGCCGCGATCGACTGCACGAGCAGGTCGACGCGCTCGATGTTCGGTGCGCCGGCAGCCAGCGCGCGCGCGGCGGACGATGGCGTCAGCAATGACTGCGCGGCCGCAGCGTACTTCTCGAAGGGCACCATGTCGGCCTTGTTCGCACCGAGCGAGACGCAGAGATCGACGACCCAATCGTACACCGCCTTGCTCGCGGCAGGATCGGAATGCACAGCCTCCTTGATCGGCCGCACGGTGTCCTGCTGCACGCAGCGATAATTGCCCGCGAGCAGCATCGCCCACTTCGCGAGAGGCACGAACACCGAGTCGTGCACCTTCAGCTTGACCGGGATCTCGATCTTGTCGCCGCCGATGTCGAAGCGGGCGGCCTCGATGTCCTTCTCCATCTGCTGGAGGATGGCGGTGTGCTCCGGGTCCTCGAAGCGCGCCGACTTGAAGTTCGTCGGCAGGCGCACCTGCAGCACGTTGACCGGCTCCTCGGGCGGACGGAAGGCCTGCGGGTCCGGACTGCAGAGCGTCATCATCTTGGGATCGAAGGCATCCCACACGGTCGCGTCGGTGTAGGCGTGGCGCAGCTTGCTGACGTCGAGGCCGGGGATGCGCGCGAGATACGGCAGCGGCGGCATGTTCATGATCGACATGCAGGGGCGGCCGGATTTGGCCACGAGTTGCAGCAGCTCGCGGGCGCCGGGCGTGCGGTACTGCGGCTCCTGCATGGCGAGCGCGATGAGGTCGAACTCTTTGGGATCGACGCTCCCGGGGCCGGCCGCGGTCACCTTTCCCGGCAGCTTGCGGCTGTTGATCTCGACGAGCCCCTCGCGGCCGCGCACCGGCATCTTCACGAGCGCGCCGTCGGCGTTGATCTTCTCGACTTCGGCCGGCAGGCAGACGAGCACGGTGTCGTGCCCCGCCATCGCCAGCTTCGTACCGAGCAGCGACCCGTAGGACGCGCCCATGACCAACGTCTTGTATTTCTTCGCCATTGCGAGCCCTTTCCGGTCGTTCCCCACGAATCACGTTTTTTCTAGGAGCCGCGTGTTGCGGTCCGAATGCATCAGAAGTTAGTGCTGTGCAGCCACACGCGCAACGATTGTACGGTGGTGCAGCGAAACCTGTGAATTTGCGGCCGAATTCGGGCGCGGAAACGCGCCAGGCCACAGTTTGGTAACACTTTGCCGGCAAGGCTTTGTTGACCATACGGCCGCTGTGGTGAGGTCGCTAGTGCGTTTGCCTGCAAGCGCGCCTGCAGTATCGGACCACGGCACGTGCCGCACCACGCGGGATTCAGCACTCGTGCTCGACGGGCGACCCATGCTCAACAAGATATCGATGCGGCTTTGCGCCGGCGCGCTGGCGCTCGGCTTCGTGCTCGGTTTCGGGCATTTCCCGGCTGAGGCTCAGATCACAGCCCTCGACCGGGACGGCGCGCCGATCGTCCTCGCGCAGGCCGGCGGCTACGTCCAGCGCGACAACCTCGATCCGCCACCCTATCGGCCGCCCTACGAGACCGGGCGTCAGGTGCCGGCCTACGGCGGCACGCGCGGCAGCGATTCCTACAGCCCGCCGCCCGCGCCGCGGCCCGAGCCGTACTATCAGACGCCGGCGTCCCCCCCGCCGCCCTATCGCGAGGCGACGCCCTATCGTGGCGACGGCTATGCCCCGCCGCCGCCCCGCGGTGGCGACGTGCCGCTGCAGCCGCCGCCCAGTCGTGGCGGCTACTATGAGGAAGATCCCGGCGACGGCACGTTCTCGATGCACGAGATCACCCGGGCCGGCCACGGCTTCTTCGGCGCGGTCAGCCAGGGCCTCGCGGGCGTCATCGAGTATGCCTTCCGCAAGCAGGGCCGTCCGAACGGCTACATTCTCGGCGAGGATCTCGGCGGTGCCCTGGTGGCCGGTCTGAGGTATGGCCGCGGCACGCTCTACACGCGCGATGCCGGCACGCATCCTGTCTACTGGCAGGGCCCCTCCATCGGTTACGACGCCGGCGGCGACGGCTCGAAGACTATGATCCTCGTCTACCGGATGCGCGATCCCCACGACGTCTATCAGCGCTTCGGCGGCGTCGAGGGCTCGGCCTACGTCGTCGGCGGCGTCGGCATCAACTTCCAGGCGAACGGCAACATGGTGATGGCCCCCATCCGCTCCGGGATTGGCCTTCGCATGGGCGCCAATATCGGGTATTTGAAGTACACACGTCACCCGACCTGGAACCCCTTCTGAGGTGATGGCCGGCGCCGGTACAACCTGCGGTGCCTGCCGGTGCTCTGGGAGGGATCGGCAGGATGCGCGGCACCGATGTCGTCCGGCGGCATCGGCGCCAAGCGTTCGAACTGCCAACCGGGGCGTTTCCCGACGAGCTTCCGGGCTTATGGCGGAGACCTCGGGAGGACTGTCGCCCGGCTTCGTCGCTCGGGATGAACGATTGAGCAGGCCGAGGGCGCAGGGCCGAGGAATGCGGGCTTGATCACGATCCAATCAGTGATGTTCCTGGCCCTTGGCTTTCTTGCCGCGAGCCTGCTGTGGCTTCTGGCAGCGCCGGGTTTCTGGTCGCGCGCGGTGCGGCTGACGACCGAGCGGCTGCGCGAGTCCATGCCGCTCTCCGAGGCCGAGATCCGCGCCGACAAGGATCGCATGCGGGCCGAGTACGCGCTCAAGATCCATCACCAGCAAGTCGATCTCGACGAGACCAAGCTCGCCGCCGCGCGCCAGCTCATCGAGCTCAACCGCCGCGACGCGCGCATCAACGGGCTCGAGACCGACGTCGAGGCGCTCAAGTCCTCGCTCGAAGGCGCCATCAACGCGCGCAGCGTCCTCGAGCAGACTGTTGCCGACCGCCTGCCGCGTCTCGAGGAGCGGCTTGTCGAGGCCAAGCGTCATCTTTCGGGCCGCGACGACGAGATCGCGAGCCTCACACGGGCCGCCGAGCGCCAGGCGCGCGCGCTCGCAGAGGCAAGCTCCATCAACGAGCAATTGAAGCGCGAGGTCCAGACGCTCACGACGGCCATCGAGGCCGCCGGCGCGAAGGCGGGTACCGGCGCGGTAGACGGCAACAGCGATGCTGTCGTCGCCATGCGCGCCGAGCTCGATGTGCTGCGCACGCGCTCGCGCGAGCAGAGTGCACTGATCGACCGCCTGCAGAAAACGATCGCCGAGACGGCGGAGGCAGTCCCGCGCGCCCAGTCGCTCAACGGCAGCAAGCCGACGGCGCAGCAGCGCTTCGATGCCGTGGCGGGCCGAACGATCGATGAGAACGAGAAGAAGCTCCGCGAGGCGCGGGCGCTCGCCACCAGCCGCGAGCAGGAGATCGAACGCCTCAAGGCGAGCATCGCCGTTCATGAGAAGGCCGGTAAAGCTGGCGGCGGCGAGAGCAGCATCGCCTTGAAGGCGACCGTCGGCGCGCTCGAAGAGAAGGCCGGCCAGCAGGAAGCGACCATCAAGGCGCTGAAGAGTGAAGTCGCCGCGCTTCAGGAGCAGCTTACGCGCGAAGCGGCGGACCATGCGGCAACGGTCAGCCGTCTCGGCAGCGGAACGCAGCCGCTCGGGGATGCCGGCGTTCCGGCCCCTCGCGAGCGCCGCGCCATCCCGCGCCTCACGCTCGCCGAGCGGGTGGCGCAATCCCGTCGCGACGCCGAGGACGAGGGGGCGCATGATGCCGGCGAGCGCAGTGATCCGCCGGTCAATGGCGCTTCCGAGGCGATCCCACCCTCAGCGAGTGCGGAATCTGGCGCCGCCGCCCCGAGCGCGCCTTCCGATGTCGCCGCCGCGAACGAGCCGAAGGAAACCGGAGATGACCGCCGCACCCCACGCATAAAATCGCGCCTGCTCGACCGGATCTCGAACCTGTCGAAGGCCTAGAACGCGACTTTTGGCGCTTGGGCAAACAATTGCCGCAGAGTACCGAGACCATAGTCACCCAACAGCATCACTCGCGCATGGCGGCGCCGCCGCCCGGGTCACCTTGATGAGCACACGACAGCGCCTCACGCACGAAACGACGGCGGACCCGGTCATGGGGCCTGCACGCCTTCTCCCCCGTGCCGTCGATGGCGGAACGCTCCCCATCGAGGACATTGCCGCCCGCCGCCTCCGTGAGCTTGCCGAGCGCGTGTCAAACCTGGCGCCGCCGTCATCCGGCGCGGACGACGGCAGCCTCGATGAGGCGGACGCCGAGTTCGAGCCGGTCTCGCTCGCGACCATCCTTGCCCTCGGCCGCGACGAACAGCCTGACGCGGATGAGGCGACGGCCGGAGCCCGCGAGACGGTGGAAACCGTCGTTCCGGTTGCCGTCGTCACGACGGCCCCATTCCTCCCGGTCGCCAACGACGATGAGGCCGCGCCGATCTCGCCGCTCGCGATCCTGAGCGACGACGCGATCGACGAGCCCGAGAACCTCGAGCTCG
>JAEWIJ010000286.1 GCA_023387235.1 Pseudomonadota bacterium | reverse complement strand
TCACCATGCTATGCACAATCGTGGACGGCCTCCCGATTGTGGTTCCCGTCTCCACTCTGCCATGATGCAGCGCAACAAGGCGGCCTGGAGGGCTTCGTGCTGGGCATCGGCGGCAAGCGGCAGTGCGTGATCAACCTCGCGCTTCAGGGCGGCGGCGTGCATGGCGCCTTCACCTGGGGCGTGCTCGACCGCCTGCTCGAGGAGCAGCAACCGCTCCGCTTTGCCTGGATCAGCGCGACCAGTGCCGGCGCGGTGAATGCCGCCGCGCTCGCGAGCGGTCTCGCCCTTGGCGGCCAGGAGCAGGCCCGCCGCACACTCCGAACAGTCTGGGAAGCCGTCCAAGAGGCGGGCGTTCCCGACCTCGTGCGCTTCAATCCCTTCCTGCGTGGCTTCGGCCGGCCATCATCCCTCGCCCCCGTCGCGTCGCTGCTCTCGCCCTATGATTTCAACCCGCTCGGCTTCGACCCCCTCCGCCGCATTCTCAGCGAGCACATCGACTTCGAGGCCATCCGCACCTTCTCCGGCATCGAGCTGCTCATTGCCGCAACCGACGTCGCGACCGGCGCCAAGCGTCTCTTCCGCCGCGCCGAGCTGACTGTCGAGGCCGTGCTCGCTTCCGCCTGCCTGCCGACGATCCATCATGCCGTCGAGATCGAGGGCCGCGCCTATTGGGACGGCGGCTTTTCCGCCAATCCCGATCTCGTGACACTCGCCGACGAGAGCCCGACCGCCGACACCCTGCTCGTCCTCCTCAACGGCTTCGACGAGCCGGGCATCCCGCGCTCGGCCCGCGAGATCGCGGGTGCCGTCAGCCGCATCACCTTCAACCAACCCTTGCGCCGCGACATCGAGCAGATCGAGGCGGCCCGCGCCGCTTCCGATCTCGGATGGTGGGGACGCGCCCGCACGCCCGCGCAGCGCCTCGCCAGGCACCGGTTTCATCTCGTCGAGGCCGGCCACCACACCGCCATCCTGCCCGCCGACAGCAAGATCCAGCCCGACCGGACGGTCATCTCGCGCCTTTTCCTCGCCGGCCATGCGGAGGCCGGCAAGTGGCTCGAGCGTCACGGCGCCGATATCGGAAGGCGCGGCACCGTCGATCTTGCCGCGCACCTCGGCAAATCCTCCCGCCCGGCCGCCGCCACGAACGAAGCATTTGCGCCGGAAAGAGACGAAGCGGACGACGGCACCAGCCCGCCGCGCTCGGCACCCGCCGCCGGCACCTGAGCCCTCATAACCCTCGACGATTGAAGCATTCCAAGTGCGGCGCACCGCGCTATAAATGAATCCAAGCCCGATGCCGGCAACCGGCCTTGCGGCCACAAACGTGCCCACGCTCGAGCGTCGGGCCTCAGAGGAGGGAACGCGTTACCATGACGATTGAGAAAATTCGCCCGACGCGCCGCGGCCTCATCCAGGGGGCACTCGCAACGGCTGCGGCATCGAGCGTGCCGACGGGCTGGGCCATTGCTCAAGCGCGACCGCTGAAGGTCGGGCTCATGCTTCCGTACTCGGGCACCTTCGCGAAGCTCGGCGAGAACATCACCTTCGCGGTCGAGATGCTGATCGCGGAGAAGGGCGGCAAGCTCGGCGGGCGCGAGGTGCAGATCATCAAGCTCGATGATGAATCGAAGCCCGAGAACGCGCCGCAGAACACCGATCGTCTCGTCAAGCGCGACGAGGTCGACGTGCTGATCGGCACCGTCCATTCGGGCGTGCAGATGGGCATCCACAAGGTCGTGCGTGAAACCGGCACCCTGACGATCGTGCCCAATGCCGGCGCTAACGCGGTCACGCGCGCGCTCTGCGCCAAGAACGTCTTCCGCACGTCCTTCACGAACTGGCAGCCGGCGTACGGCATGGGTCTCGCGCTCGGGGCGAAGGGCGTCAAGAAGGCCGCGTGGATCACGTGGGACTATGCGGCGGGCAACGAAGCGGGCGAAGGCTTCAAGGAAGGCCTTGCCAAGCACGGCGGTGAGGTCGTGCGCTCGCTGACGCTCAAGTTTCCCGACACGAACTTCCAGCCGCTCCTCGCGCAAATCCCGGGCCTCGGCGTCGAGGCCGTCGGCGTGTTCTTCGCGGGCGGCGGCGCGGTGCAGTTCGTGAAGGAGTACAAGTCGGCCGGCATCCAGGTGCCGCTCTGCGGCTCGGGCTTCCTGACCGAAGGCGTGCTCGGTCCGCAGGGTGCTGCGGCCGAAGGCATCGAGACGGCGCTCCACTACGGCGACAATCTCGACAATGCGAAGGACAAGGCTTTCCGCAAGGCCTTCCAGGATAAGACCCAGCGCGAGGCCGACGTCTATGCCGTACAGGGCTATGATGCCGCGCAGCTCCTCGCGGTCGGCCTCGAAGCCGTCAAGGGCAACATCGAGGACGAGGCCAACCTCTACAAGACCATGCGCGGCGCCAAGCTCGACAGCCCGCGCGGCCCGATCTCGATCTCACCGTCGCAGGAGGTCGTGCACAACATCTACCTCCGCCGCGCCGAGGGCGGCCTCAACAAGGTCGTCGGCATAGCCGCGCCGGCCCTCGCCGATCCGGGCACCGGCTGCAAGCTTTGACGCATCGTCCCCCTCTCCCCGCCTGTGCGGGGAGAGGGGCGGGGTGAGGGGCGGCCGCTGGTGCGACGCTTGCGTTTGCCGCCGCCCGTGAGAACGGGGAGCAGGAGGAGTTGTGCTTCCCGTGACACTTCTGCTCTCTTCTGGCATATAGCCCTCGACGAGCGGCGCCCGGCTGAGGCGCCCGCACGCGCCCGCGCGAGGCTCCAATACCGCGGCGGCGCGGCCCCTTTCCCCGAGAGGACAGCAGATGGCGATCACCAAGTCCCAGGTTCTCGATCAGTTGAAGCGCATCAAGGGCCCCGATCTCGAAGGCAATATCGTCGATCTCGGCCTCGTCTCGGAAATCCTCCTGCGCGACGACAAGGTCTACTTCTCGATCACCGTCCCGCCCGACCGGGCCGCGTCGCTCGAGCCTCTGCGCCAGGCCGCCGAGAAAGTCGTGAAGGACATTCCCGGCGTCCAGGGCGTGACCGCCGTACTGACGGCGGAGACCCCGCGCGGCAGTGGCGGCAATGGCGGCGCGGCGCCGAGGGCCGACAGCGCGCGCGTCCAGCAAGTGCGCGCCCAGCAGAGCGCCGCCCGCGAAGCTGCCGCACGGCCCCAGCCCGCTCCCGCCGGTCGCGCATCGACAGGCGTTCCCGGCATCCGCCACATGATCGCCGTGGCCTCGGGCAAAGGCGGCGTCGGCAAATCGACGACGGCGGTCAATCTCGCGCTCGGCTTCCAGGCCATCGGCCTCAAGGCCGGCATTCTCGATGCCGATATCTACGGCCCCTCGCAGCCGCGCCTGCTCGGCCTCTCGGGTCGCCCGCAGGTCATCGAAGGTTCGAACCGCCTCCGTCCCATGGAAGGCTTCGGCCTCAAGGCCATGTCCATGGGCTTCATGGTCGACGAGGGCACGCCCATCATCTGGCGCGGGCCCATGGTCGTCTCGGCGCTCACGCAGATGCTGCGCGAGGTCGAGTGGGGCGAGCTCGACGTGCTCGTCATCGACATGCCGCCTGGTACGGGCGACGTGCAGCTCACCATGGCGCAGCAGGTGCCGCTTTCGGGCGCCGTCATCGTCTCGACGCCGCAGGACCTCGCGCTCATCGACGCCCGTAAGGGTCTCGCCATGTTCCGCAAGACCGACATCCCCGTGCTCGGCATCATCGAGAACATGAGCTACTTCCTCTGCCCGAGCTGCGGCGAGCGCTCCGACATCTTCGGCCATGGCGGCGCGGCGGAAGAAGCGCGCAAGCTCGGCATTCCCTTCCTCGGCGAAGTGCCGCTGCACATGTCCATCCGCGCGCGCTCGGACGAAGGCCGCCCGATCGTCGCCGCCGAACCCGAGAGCCAGCACGCACAGATTTTCCGCGATCTTGCCGCCAAGACCTGGGACGAGCTTTCAGGTGCCGCCGGCCAGCGCGTGCCGCCGCCCGCGCTCAAGGTGAAGCCGGGCGCGGATGCCCTCGACGTCTCCTTCCAGGACGGCGCGCACTACGAGCTTTCGGCCGAGATGCTGCGTGTCATGAGCCCTTCCGCCGAGGTGCAGGGCCATTCGCCCGAGCAGCGCGTCACGGTCGGCAAGAAGCGCAATGTGAAGATCAAGGATCTCGTGCCGGTCGGCAACTACGCGGTCAAGATCGTGTTCGACGACGGCCACGACACGGGTCTCTACACCTGGTCCTACCTCTCCCTGCTGGGACGCGAGAAGGACAAGCGTTGGGCCCAGTACCTCAAGGAGCTCCAGGCCAAAGGCCTCGATCGAGGTTAACGATCGCGCGGCACTTGTAACCTGACCTTTACGCCTTTGCTGTGTAGTGGCCTCTCCAGCCGGCGCGCCCGCGACCGGGGCCTTTAGCGTGGGAGGGAGCAATGCTGATGCGGCAAGCCGATCCGCGCCATGCAGCGGTCCTCGCCGATTTCGTCCGCAAAGTCGTGGCGAACCGTACCGTATGGGTCGTCGCGGGAAGCGAAGGTCTCGCGCGTCGCCCCTCGCCGAGCTTCCGCGCCCGCGAGACGACGCTCTTCTGGGCCGAGCAGGAGGACGCCGAGCGCGCCGCCGCGGATGTCGCCGAGGAACCCCGCGTCAAGTCGATCCCGCTCGCCGATGTTCTGCACGACGTGCTGCCGAAGCTCGGCGACCTCGAGCGCATTGTCGGCACGAACTGGCTCGCGGCCCCCTGCGAGCCCGAGATCGAGCCCGCGGATCTCGCCGATCGTCTGCGCCAGGAAATGCTCGCGAGCTTCGTGCGCCAGGCCGTTGGCCAGGGCGGTCTCTACATTCTCGAGGACGACCAGGGCCCGACCTTCGCCGCCTCGACCGAGGTGCCGAACACGCTCATCCTGCCCGTGTGGACGCAGCGCGAGGAAGCCGAGATCGTCCAGCGCGGTTTCTGGCAGGAGATGGATATCTCCCACATTCCGGTCGCGACCTTCATCGAGAAGACTCTGGTCTGGCTCGAGGAGATCAACCGCTCCGTCGCGCCGAGCTATACGCCGCGCATTGCCAACATCGAGCTGGCCCCTGCCGACATCGCCGAGCGCCTGAAAAAGCTGCAGCGCCTCGCGGCGCATGTTTGATTAGGCGCGGCCTACCGGCCGGCGCGCAGTCGCGCGCTCATGCTCTCGGGCACGGCCCACGGCCGGCGCGCGGTCGCGCGCTCATGAAGTGATGGAACGTCCCCACTTGTCCCCTCTCCCCGTGCTTGCGGGGAGAGGGCCACGCCTCTGGCGTGCTTTCAGCACGACGTGAGGGGCGGCGGCATACGCCGACGTCAGC
>JAEWIJ010000277.1 GCA_023387235.1 Pseudomonadota bacterium | reverse complement strand
TGCACGAGGAGGGCTGCCTTTCCATTCCGGATGTGCGCATCGAGATCGAGCGGCCGTCGTCGCTCATCGTGCGCTACACGGACCGGGCCGGCACCCGCCAGGAGCTGGCTGCCGATGGATTGCTCGCTACGGCCATCCAGCACGAGATGGACCATCTCGACGGCAAGCTGATCATCGACTTTCTGACGCGCCTGAAGCGTGACATGATCGTTCGGCGCTTCCGCAAGCAGGCTAAGGACGGCCCTGCCGCCTGATTTTTTCTTGCCCTCGCCTGCCGGCAAGGTCGGCATCTGATCGACCTCCTACCATGGCGAGGGCCGCCATACTGTCAGGCTATCGCTTGCTGAGACCACGAGCACAGAGCCAGTCACATGCTGCGCATCGTCTTCATGGGCACGCCGGATTTCTCCGTGCCGACGCTCGCCGCCATTGCCGATGCTGGGCACGATCTTGTTGCCGTCTATTCGCAGCCGCCACGGCCGGCGGGCCGCGGCATGCACGAGCAGAAATCGCCGGTGCACAAGTTTGCTGAAAGCGCCGGAATTCCGGCGCTGACGCCGCGCACATTGCGCGATCCGGCTGCTCAACAGATCTTCGCGGAACACGGCGCGGACGCCGCCGTCGTCGTAGCTTACGGCCTCATCCTGCCGCGCCCGATCCTCGACGCGCCACGCCTCGGTTGTTTCAATCTGCATGCCTCGGCGCTGCCGCGCTGGCGCGGTGCCGCGCCCATCCAGCGCGCCATCATGGCCGGCGACACCGAGACAGCGACGAGCATCATGCGCATGGACGAAGGTCTCGATACCGGGCCGGTCTGCGCGAGTGAACCCATCACCATCGGCTCCGACATGACGGCCGGCGAACTGCACGATCTCATGGCCGCGCGCGGAGCGGCACTCATGGTGCAAACGCTCGCAGCGTTGGAAGCTCGCACGGTCGAATGCGCGCCGCAGCCGACAGATGGCGTCACCTACGCCGCCAAGATCGAGAAAGCCGAAACGCAGATCGACTGGAACCAGCCGGCGGCGGACGTGCACAACCACATCCGCGGCCTCGCGCCGTGGCCCGGCGCCCATTTCGAGGTCGAGCACGAAGGACGCGCCGAGCGCCTCAAGGTACTGCGTGCCGCGCTTGCCGAGGGCACAGGCACGCCCGGCACGTGCCTCGATGACGCGGGCACCATCGCGTGCGGCAGCGGCGCCATCCGCCTCCTGGACGTGCAGCGCGCCGGCAAGAAGCCAATGGCCATCTCCGAGCTTCTGCGCGGCTTCCCTCTTCCGGCAGGCACGCGCGCCCTCTCCGGCGACGTGCGAAGGCGTTAATCATCGTTATCAAATCCCTAATCAAGTCCAAGAGGCGCAGGTAGTATCGGCTACCAACGCGTTCTGTCGGAGTTGTACCGCCATGCGTCGCACGCTGCTGTCCATATCGCTCGTCTGCTCTTCCCTGCTGCTCGCCGGGGCCAGCGCCGTCAGCGCGGCTTCGCTCACGCGGATCGAGACGCGGCCCTTCTACGGCGCCACAGTGACCATCGAGGAGGGCGTGCGCGTATTCCGGCCACTGCCGTCGCACCGCCACATCATCATCAATCCCGATGGCAAGACGCCTCTCAACCTCACCATCGAGGACCGCAACATCACCGTGAACCAGTACCAGCACATCGTCGACGGAACGGACGGCGGCGTCGTGTACGGTGGCGGCGCGGGTTGGTTCCCCGGCTACTTCGACAAGCGGCGCGGCATCCGGCATCACCGCCGCCACGGCGGCGGACACATCATTCACGTGCCGCGGGCCGGCGGACGCGGCTTCGGCGCCCGATAGGCACACGAAACGCCGCCTACTTGAACATGCCCTCGCGCAGATTGATGCCGTGATCGAGGTACGCCTTCATCGCGCAGAGCATCTGCATCCAGCCGCCGCAGTTGTTGTATGAGGCCTTCTGACCGCCGGGCGTTTCGCGCCACCCTTCCTCGCTGATCGAGACGAGCGTGCGGCCATCGTCTAGGCCCTCGAAAGTCATCGTGACGGTCGTCTGATAGTTCGCCGATTGCCCCGGCACGGGATCGCCGTCGTCGGCCGCCCAGCGCAGGACGATCTTCTCGTTTTTGACGACCTCCACGACGTCGACGGGAAAGGCACCTGGGAAGTCGTGGAAATCCCACATGACCGTCGCGCCCGTCTCGAGGCGCCCCTTTGCACCGCCGGTCGTGAAATAGCGCGACAACTCGCTCGGGTTGGCCACAGCCTCGAACACCTCCGCAACGGGCTTCGCGATCCGCCCGGAAACCTTGAACTTCAGCTCCATGACAACACTCCTGTTATGCATCTTGCCGGCTGGTCCATTATGTTATATTTATATAACATGTCTAGCGAAGAGGCAAATGATCGTATTTTCAAGGCGCTGGGTACGGAGACGCGGCGCGCGATCCTCGATGCCCTGAAGGACGATCCGCAGACCACGGGCGCACTCTGTGCCCGCTTTCCGGCCCTCGACCGCTGCACCGTGATGCAGCACCTCAAGGTGCTGGAGGACGCCGACCTCGTGATCGTGCGCCGCCAGGGGCGTCTGCGCTGGAACTATCTCAATCCGTTGCCGATCAAGCACATTCATGACCGCTGGATCGGTCCCTACGCGGCCCGCAGCGTCGAGCTTCTCGACAGACTGAAAGATGATCTCGAACGCTGAACTTCGGCGCGAGCGCCCCACGCCTTGCCATCATTGTGGTGATAAGGATAGCGAAGCAGTCGGGGGGCGCATGACAACCGGATCGAGGTCGATGGTCAGGCTGACGCCGAGTGAGCGTTTGCACCTCGCGCGGCTCGCCATGGCCCGGACCCGGCGGCGCGCCGTGAGCCGGGCGATGCGCACCCGCGCGCTGCGCTGGCTCGCCGGCCCGGCCCTCGCCGACGAGTTGCTGATCGTCCCACCGGACCTGCGCACGCCCGACCCAAGTCTCTTCGAGGAGCTCGCGGCCGGACAGCTCGGTCTCGGCGGAGCCATCGTCGACCTCAATGGACACTCCCCGTTCGCGCTCATGCCGCCGACGCCCGCCTGGGCGCGCGAGCTGAACGGCTTCGGCTGGCTGCGCGACCTGCGCGCTGCGAACAGCGATGCCGCCTATGTCATGGCGCGTCGCCTCGTCGCCGAATGGCTCCAGCGCAATGCCCTGAGCTTTCCGCGGACCGACTCCCACGCCGTCATCGCACGCCGGATCATCTCCTGGATCAGCCATGCTGGTCTGATCCTCGAAGGCGTGTCGCCGCGCGCGTACGAAGCGACGACGGACAGCCTAGGCCAGCAGATCCAGTTCCTCGCGACATCCTGGCGCGATGCCCCTGCCGGCTACGATCGCCTGCTGGCGCTGACCGCGCTCGTGCTCGCCGATCTCTGCGTCGCCGGTCATGACCGGCAGCTACGGCGCATGCAGCGCCTTTTCGGCGACGAGCTCCAGCGCCAGATCCTGCGCGACGGTGGCCACATCAGCCGAAATCCCGGCATCCCGGTCGAGATCCTGCTCGATCTGATGCCGCTGCGCCAATGCTACGTCGCGCGCGGACGGCACGCGCCGAAAGCGCTCGTGGAAGCCATCGATCGCATGATCGCCTTCCTCAAGGCCATGCGGCTCGGCAATGGCACGCTCGCGCGCTTCAACGGCATGGGCCGCACGGAAGCCGATGCGCTCGCGACCGTCATCGCCTACGACCCGGCGCCCGAAGCACCACCGGCGGACATGGCGCAATCGCGCTATGTCCGTCTGGAGCATGGTCCTACCGTGCTGATCATGGATGTCGGCGCGCCGCCGCCGCTCGAGCTTGCGGGCCACGCGCACGCCGGATGCCTTTCCTTCGAGCTGAGTGTCGGAACGTCGCTGCTCTTCGCCAATTGCGGCTCACCCGGCCAGGCCCATGATGCCATGCGCGCCGCCTCGCGCGCGACGGCGAGCCACAATACGCTCTGCCTTGCCGACCGGTCGTCATCCCGCCTCGTGAGGGCGCGCCTCCTTGAAAAGTGGGCCGGCGCCCCGCCTATTCGCCAACGCGGCGAAGTTCCTTTCTCGCTGGAGTCGGCCCCCGAGGGATCGAGCGTGCGCGCGTCCCATGACGGCTACGTCAAGGACTTCGGCCCCCGCCATATGCGACAGATCCTGGTCTCAGGCGATGGACAGCGCATCGAAGGCGAGGACCGACTCGGCGGCCGGAGCGGCAGGCTGCGCCTCGCCAACGACCTGCCCTTTGCCATTCATTTTCATCTTCATCCTGACACGCTGTGCCGCATCGGCGAAACGCAGGGAACGGCCCTCATCGAAACGCTCGACGGCACACACTGGCATTTCAGCGCGGAGGGCGCGGCGCTGGTGCTGGAGCAGAGCTTCGACTATGCGCACTATTCCGGGCCCCGGCTCAGCCAGCAGATCGTGCTGCGCGGGGCAACCCCCGGCGAGAGCGTGATCCGCTGGCGTCTGGAGCGCTCCGATCCGCCAACGCCTTCCAAATAGATGCAAATCATAAAAAGGTGGGGGCTCCGGGGGCGTCCCCCGGTTGGGTACAGGGCGAAAGCCCTGTTCGCGCTGAAGGCGCGACTTACAGCGTCCGCCCGATATTGAGAAACCGCTCGTGCCGCTGCTTGCGGACCTCGTCCGGCGACATCTTGTCAAACGCGGCAAGCGCCTTGGCGATGGCATCGCCGGCACGGCGCACGGCGCCCTCCTTGTCACGATGCGCACCGCCTACGGGCTCCGGCACGATCTCGTCGATCACGCCGAGTTCGTGGAGATCCTGCGCGGTGATCTTCATGCTCGTCGCCGCATCGACGGCGCGCGTCGAGTCGCGCCAGAGGATGGACGCCGCCGCTTCCGGCGAAGCAACAGTGTAGACGGCGTGCTCGAGCATGAGAATGCGGTTGGCGCTGGCGATGGCAATGGCGCCGCCCGAGCCGCCTTCGCCAATGACGAGGGCGATCATGGGCACGCCGAGCGATAGACAGCGGTCGGTCGAGCGCGCGATGGCCTCGGCCTGCCCGCGCTCCTCGGCGCCGACGCCGGGATAGGCGCCGGCCGTGTCGACGAGCGTGACGACCGGCATGGCAAAACGCTCGGCCATGTCCATGAGGCGGACGGCCTTGCGGTATCCCTCGGGCCGCGCCATGCCGAAGTTGTGCTTGATGCGCGTCTCGGTGTCGTGGCCCTTCTCGTGCCCGATGACCATGACAGAGCGGCCGCGAAACTTGCCGATGCCGCCCATGATCGCGGCATCCTCGGAATAGTAGCGGTCGCCGGCGAGCGGCGTGAAGCTCTCGACCAACTGCTCGATGTAGTCGAGGCAGTGCGGACGATCGGGATGGCGCGCGACCGTCGTCTTCTGCCAGGGATTGAGGCCACCGTACGTCTCGGCAAGAAGCTGGGCGGCGCGGCCCTCGAGCTTGCTGATCTCCTCGCTGATCGCGGTGCTCTCGTCGTCCGGTGTAAGCGCGCGCAGCTCCGCGACCCGGCTCTCGAGCTCGGCGATCGGCTTCTCGAAGTCCAGATATGTGGCCATGCCTCGGCAAGCATCCTCAGGGCCGGCACGGCGCCCTTTGCAACCGTGCACCTATGATTTGCCGGGACATTCCCCGGCGTCCGCGCTCAAGTCAAGTTAAGGAATGGCGGGAATTGGCCCCTCATGGACACCCCGCCACGCGACAGAACCCCACGAACAGGATAAGAGGGTGCCAACGCTCTGAAAATGAGGGCTTGTTTGCCATGCGGCTCCTGCTACTCGCGGCGGCCGGCGGTGCGCTCGGCGCCGGTGCCCGTCACCTCGTCAATGTCTCGATGCTGGCCTGGCTCGGCCCCGGCTTTCCGTGGGCGACGTTCACGGTAAACGTCGTCGGCTCGCTGCTCATGGGTATCGTGGTCGAGGCCCTGCTGCCCTTCGGCGGCGCATCGGCCGTCGCATGGAGGACGTTCCTCGCGACCGGCATCCTCGGGGGCTTCACGACTTTCTCGGCGTTTTCACTCGACGTGTGGGTGCTCTACGAGCGCGGGGAGCACATTGCGCTCGCCCTCTACGTCGCGCTTTCAATCATTCTCTCCGTCGCGGCGCTCGTCCTCGGCATGGCGCTGGTTCGAGGCCTCAGATGAGCGGCGCCATCGAGACGATCAAGGTTGCGCGCGATGAAGCCGGCATGCGCCTCGATCGCTGGTTCCGCGTACACTTCCCGGATGTGGGCCACGTCTACCTGCAGAAGCTTCTACGCACGGGTCAGGTACGCGTCGACAGTCGCCGCGTCGAAGCGAACGCGCGCCTCGAGCCGGGCGCCGAGATCCGCGTGCCGCGCATCGTGCGACAGCCGCCCAAATCGGGTGGGGGCGAGGTGAAGGCCGCACCGCCCGCGAGCCAACCAGACCGCGAGCTCATCGAGGGCTGCATCCTGTTCGAGGATGACGATATCCTCGTGCTCAACAAGCCCTTCGGCATTGCCGTGCAGGGCGGCACCGGCACGCGCCGCCACATCGACGGCATTCTCGCCGGCATGGCGGATCGCTTCGGCGACCGCCCGCGCCTCGTGCATCGCCTCGACCGCGACACGACAGGCGTCCTCCTCATCGCAAAGAAGCGCGACATCGCAGCCAAGCTCGGCCGCACATTCCAGACGCGCGCGGCAGCAAAGACCTATTGGGCGCTCGTCAAAGGCGTGCCTGTTCCACGGCAGGGCAAGATCGAGGCCGCGCTCGTGAAGGCCTCCGGCCCCGATGGCGATCGCGTGCGCAAGGCCGAGCCCGGCGAGCAGGAGGCCGCCATGCACGCGACAACGCACTATTCAGTCATCGATCGTGTCGCCAATCGCGCGGCGTGGGTCTCGCTGAAACCCGTCACCGGTCGCCAGCATCAGCTCCGCGCGCACATGGCCATGATCGGCCATCCCATCATCGGCGACAACAAGTACGAAGGTGGCATCACGCAGATCATGGAGGCGCTGGAGCCGAAGCTGCATCTCCATGCGCGCCGCCTCGTGCTGCCGCATCCGCGCACCGGAAAGCCGCCCATAGACGTGACCGCACCGCTGCCGCCCCACATGCTGCGCTCGTTCGAGATCATCGGCCTCGATGCGAACCAGTTCGAGGCCAAGCTGCCCGAAAGACCGAAGCGCCGGCGGTAAGCGCCATCCAATTTCCCTCGGATGAGAGGGAGCAGCAGTCGAGCAGCGTTATGTCTCTCGTGCGTTCAAATTCTCCGGGTGAGCCGGTCATCCCCGATGCCCCCGGCGTGCTCGCCGACAATCGGCAATCGGAGAAAGCCGCCGAAATCTGCCGCGGCGTCATGCGCGTGCTCGCGCAGCACAGCCTCACCGGCCTCATCGAGATGACGCTCGCAAACGGCCGGCGCGCCGACGTCATGGCGCTCAGCGCGAAGGGCACGCTCTGGATCGTCGAGATCAAGTCAAGCGTGGCGGATTTTCAGGTCGACCAGAAGTGGCCCGAATACCGCGACTACTGCGATGCGCTCTACTTCGCCGTCGCGACGGACTTCCCGAAGGAGATCCTACCGGCGGACACAGGGCTCATCGTCGCCGATCGCTTTGGTGGTTAAATCCTGCGGCCGGCTCCCGAGCACAGGCTTGCGCCTGCGCGGCGAAAGGCGCTCACGCTGCACTACGCGCGACTGGCGGCGGCGCGGCTCAGCTCCGCCTACGATGCGCACGCGCGCTTCGAGCCGCTGCCACGAGAGTAGGGAGACTTACTTCGGCGCGCGCTTGGCAAGAATGCGCTGCAATGTCCTGCGATGCATGTTGAGCCGCCGCGCCGTCTCGGAGACATTGCGGTTGCACAGCTCATAGACGCGCTGGATGTGCTCCCAGCGCACGCGATCCGCCGACATGGGATTTTCCGGCGGCGGCGCGCGTTCGCCGGAAGGTGCGAGGAGGGCGTCCGTCACGTCGTCGGCGTCGGCCGGCTTGGCGAGATAGTCGACCGCGCCGAGCTTCACGGCCGACACGGCAGTTGCGAAATTCCCATAGCCGGTGAGCACGATCGTGCGGGCATCCGGGCGGACGCGCGCCAGCTCGGCGATAACGTCGAGGCCGTTGCCGTCGTCGAGGCGCATGTCGACGACGCAGAAGGCGGGCGGCTTCTGACGGATCAGGTCCAGCCCCTCGGAAACCGAGTGGCCCATCCGCACGTCGAAGCCGCGCTGTTCCATGGCTCGGCCGAGCCGCTGCAGGAACGCCTTGTCGTCGTCGACGATGACGAGCGTACGATCGGCCGGCAGCTCATCCTGCTTGAAGGAAAGGTCTTCTGACACGGCACTGTTCTCCATATCCCGCAGCATACCGAAGGTTGTGCCCCCCGCCAAGTCCGTAACCGCCCCAATCCGGAAGCGGTTAAGGCTCTGAAATCAAATAGATGCCAATGACATCCGAGTTGCATCCGGCCCACCGCGGGCCGGCAGGTCGAAAGCGCTTCTAGGCCACGTAATCTTGACGATCGCTCCTCTCGCCGGCGCCAGGCGGTTCGCAAGCGTTACTTGAGCGCCGGACCGCTCGAGCAGCGTCTTCGCAATGAAGAAGCCGAGCCCGAGGCCGGCGCCGACGCGGCCCGCACGAGCCCCCGCCGCGCCGGCTCGCCCGGCAGGCCTCGTCGTAATATAGGGATCGCCGAGCGTATCCATGATCTCGGGCGAGAAACCGGGCCCGTCGTCCGCAATGGCGATCGACACGTCGGTATCGTCCCAGGATGCCGACACCTCGACGCGCTCACGGGCAAAATCCACGGCATTCTCGATGATGTTGCCGAGCCCGAAGATGACGCCGGGCCGTCGCTCGCCGATCGGTTCGCGCCGCGTCGGCTGATCCGCGCTTTCGTAGCCGGTGGCGGGCCGCGCCGTGATCTCGATGCGGATGCCGGGCGGCTTGTAGGGCTGGGCCGCCTCCTGGATGAGCTGCGTCAGCGGCAGGCTGACATGGTGGGGGTCCTGCTCGCCGGGACTGCGCGTGAGCTTGCGCAGGATCTCGCGGCATCGGTCCGCCTGCGAGCGCAGCAGCGTGATGTCCTCCGCCATATGGGGCGGCATATCCGGCGAGGTCTCAGCTTCACGTTCGAGCTCCTTGGTGACGAGCGCGATCGTCGCGAGCGGCGTGCCGAGCTCATGAGCCGCCGCGGCCGCGAGCCCATCGAGCGCGTGCAGGCGCTGCTCGCGCGCGAGCACCAGCTCCGACGCGGCGAGCGCCGCCGTCATGAGGCGCGCCTCGCGCGAGAGGCGTGCGGTATAGAGAGCGAGAAAGAGCATGCCCGCGACGATCGCCGTCCACACGCCCGCCTTGTAGATCCAGGGTACCGCGAACATGCCCGGCGGATACCAGGGCAGCGGCAGATGGTACGAGACGAGCAAGGTCGCCGCGGCAATGGCGAGCACACCGAGCGCAATCGTGTTGCGGACTGGGAGCGTCGCTGCCGATACCGTCACCGGCGCGATGAAGAGCAGCGCGAAGGGGTTCTCGAGCCCGCCCGTCAGATAGAGCAAGGCGGCGAGCCCGACGATATCGCACGCGAGCACCGCCGTCGCGAAGGCGGGGCTGAGGCGATGGCGCGCCGGATAGAGCACGCGCAGGCCGACGTTCACCCATGCCGACATCGCAATCAGCAGCAGGCACCAGCCGAGCGGGAGGTCGTAGCCGAGGCCCCAGTAGACGGCGAGCACGGTCCCGAGCTGGCCGAGCACACCGAACCAGCGCAGGCGCACGATGGTCTGCATCCTGAGGCGGCTGTCGTGTGGGCCGAGATAATTCAGCTCGATGGGAGCCATGGAGCGCACCGCTGATCCTACGCACGTCGTCACAGGGGCTCATCGCCGCAGGGCGCAAACCTTGTGGCAAGGCGTCCTGTAGACCAGATTGAGCAAAAGAGGAAACATTCAAGCGGCGGGGTAGTCCCTGCCCTTCATACGGACCGTGAGCGGTCCAGGAAAAGTTTTATGAACTTCCGCCTCGCTGTCGTCGCGCTCGCCGCAGCCATTGTCGGCGTCGCACTGGCCCTCGCCATCCTGCCGGGTCCGCGCGAGCAGATCACCCGCGCGCTTCCCTCGACCGGCAAGGCCCTCGTCGGCGGCCCCTTCACACTCGTCGACCACACCGGCAAGACGGTTACCGACAAGGACTTCCGCGGCCGCTACATGCTCGTCTATTTCGGCTTCACGAACTGCCCCGACGTCTGTCCCTCAGGTCTGCAGGTGATCTCGGCCGCACTCGACAAGGCCGGCGCGAAGGCCGACCAGGTGACGCCGATCCTCATTACCGTCGACCCCGAGCGCGATACGCCCGAGCAACTCGCCTCGTACGTGTCGAGCTTCCATCCGCGCCTCGTCGGCCTGACCGGCTCGCCGGAGCAGGTCGCCGCCGCGCTCAAGGCCTACCGCGTGTACGCCAAGAAGGTCGAGGATCCCAAATCCACGGCCGGCTTCACCTTCGACCACACGTCCATCATCTACCTCATGGACCGCGACGGCGACTATCTCGCGAATTTCACGCACGCAACGAGTGTCGACCGGATTGCGGAACGGCTGGCGAAGCTGCCTTAAGCGCAGGCCGAGCATGGGCGCGCAGGAATTCGCACCCTTCGTCGGTGACCACGACCATGATGCCGTGGCTCGTCCCGCTCTCAGTCGTCACGAAGCCACGGTCGACCGTGTCCTCCCATACGGTGAGCCGCGGACATGACGTCCGCCACGCATCCATGACCTCGGCGTATGTGCGCGGCTCCCTCGCGATCCACTCGATCAGGTCCAGGATCATCGGCTCTGTCGCGGTGGACATGACGGGCTCCTCGTTCGTGGCTGAGGCGAGACGATCGAAACTTTGCCGAGTGTACACCCGCGGTGCCCACACCCGACAGCCCCCACCGCGCGCGGCTCGGGTCGCCGGACGCGAGGTGCCAAGGGATCGCCCTAAGCCCTTAACCAATTTGACATTCTCGCGAATCCGGCCAGACTGGATGTGGGAGATTGTGTCGTTTGAGTGATCGTTCCGTCGCGACAACGCGCCGGCAGAGGCATCGGTAAAGCTGTCACCAGCGGAACTGCACGTCGCTCTGCCTGCAAGCAAGATGCGCAGCACGTCGGAGCCAACGGTCATTCGAGGAAACACACTGGGGGAGTACCCATGCTCTACCACTGGTATGAGCTCGGCCATGCGGCCGTGCGCCCGGTTCGTGCTGCCGCAGGCTCTGCTCGCCTTCTGCTCTCGAACCCTTTCAATCCACTCATGCACACGAGCGTCGCGCGACATACCGCAGCGGCGCTGGAAGTCTTCGAGCGCACCACACGCCGATACGACAAGCCCGGCTATCGCATCGACCGCACGCGCGTCGACGGCGTGGACGTGAATGTCACCGAGGAGGTCGTCTGGCAGCATCCGTTCTGCCGCCTCGTTCATTTCAAGCGGAATGTCCCGGAAGCGCGCGCCGCCCGCGATCCGCGCCTGCTGCTCGTCGCGCCCATGTCGGGGCACTTCGCGACGCTCCTGCGCGGGACCGTCGAAACCTTCCTTCCCGACCACGAGGTCTACATCACCGACTGGCAGGACGCGCGCGACGTGCCGCTCTCGGCCGGTGCGTTCCATCTCGAAGATTACACCGACGCGATGATCGCCATGTTCCGCCACTTCGGCGGCGACGTGCACGTCTTCTCGGTGTGCCAGCCGTCCGTTCCGGTGCTGGCCGCCGTGTCGTTGATGGAAGCCGAGGGCGATCCCGCCGTGCCGCTCAGCATGGCGCTCGCAGGCGGGCCGATCGACACGCGCCGCAGCCCGACGATCGTGAACCAGCTTGCCGAGCAGCGCGGCACGGACTGGTTCCGCCGTAATGTCATCACGCCGGTGCCGTGGCCAAATCCTGGCGCGGGACGCTCCGTCTATCCGGGCTTCCTGCAGCTCAGCGGGTTCATGACCATGAACCTCGACCGTCACATGAATGCGCACAAGGATCTCTTCTTCCATCTCGTGCGCGGCGACGGCGACAGCGCGGAAAAGCACCGCGAGTTCTACGACGAATATCTAGCCGTCATGGACCTGACAGCCGAGTTCTACCTCGACACGGTCGATACGGTATTCGTGCGCCATCTCCTGCCGAAGGGGCAGATGCGCCACCGCGGCCAACTCGTCGATCCGGGAGCCATCCGCCGCGTCGGGCTCCTCACCATCGAAGGCGAGAAGGACGACATCACCGGCCTCGGCCAGTGTCACGCCGCGCACGATCTCTGCACATCGCTGCCCGACGCCGACAAGATGCAGTTCACCTGTCCGCGCGTCGGGCACTACGGCATCTTCAATGGCTCGCGTTTTCGTCGTGAGATCGCGCCGCGAATCGCGGCCTTTGCGCGCGCACGTGATCCGCGGACCAAAGCAGGAATCGCAGCGCCTGCTCTCGAGCGGCGCGCGGCGCAAGAAACAAATGATGCAGAGCGGCGCGAAATTTCTTCTTCGGCCTTCACGTTCGGATCGCACACGGTCGCGGCGCCGGCGCGTGCAGCAAAACGACGCAACGACACAGCGGCGCCGAAGCGCGCCTCGCATGCGTTCGCAGCCGATGCGCTCTATCTTCCTCAGCTCGCACAGCTAACGATGCTGCAGCTTGCAGGCAGCCTCTTTCTCGATGGGCTCAAAGTCTGGCACCAATAGCGCCCGTGGCCCCGCGACTCGCTCGTTTGTTTTATCTGTGGCGCCCGTGCGTCGCGTGGCGCTGACGCCACATAGATTTGCTCTCATGCGATCGCGCGCTGTCGAACGGGTTCGCGCGGTCCCTTCGTCCTGCTAGGAATCGTTTGCTCGGTGGTGCATCGGGGTGCGCCGCAGGACTGCCTCAAACGAGTGCGAAGCGCGTCAGTCGAGTGGTGCAACGGACACCGGTCGATGGGGGAATCTTGCGGATGCGCATTCGGCGCACGCCCTTCGGACAAATGGGAGACGAGCGAGGACGCGCATGAAGCGGCGGACTGCTAAATCAACGGCCTCGGTTCAATTGCTGAAGGTCGATGGGATCTCGGCACCAGTCGAGGTGCGCCGGCACCCGAAGGCGCGACGCCTCACGCTGCGCGTCAGCCGCACGCAGCACGCCGTCATCCTCACCATGCCGCGCAGCTCCGATCTGAGCGAAGCCGATCGCTTTCTCCTACGCAATCGCGACTGGGTGCGTGAGCGCCTCGAATGCGTGCCGGAGCCGGTCCCGCTCGTCGAGGGCGCTTCCTTTCCGCTGCGTGGCGTGCCGCACGAGATTACCTTCGAGCCGACGCAGCGCGGCACGGGCGTCGTCGAGATCGTCGCGCGCGCCGGCCGCCGCGTGCCCGTGCTCATCGTGCGCGGAACGCCGGAGCACGCGCCGCGCCGCCTGCGCGACTGGCTCTATGCCGAAGCCGCGCGTGATCTCCACGGCGCCGTGTCGCGCCACGCCAAGGCGTTGGGCGTGAAGCCGTCCAGGATCACGCTTCGCGACCAGAAGACCCGCTGGGGATCGTGCTCAAGCGACGGCCAGCTCTCCTTTTCCTGGCGCCTGCTGCTGGCGCCCCCGGTCGTGCTCGACTACGTGGCCGCCCACGAGGTCGCCCATCTCGTCCACATGAACCATGGGCCGCGTTTCTGGCGCCTCGTCGACCGCATCATGCCGCGCACGAGTGAGGCCAAGGCTTGGCTGCGCATCCACGGCATGGACCTCTACCGCTACGACGTCGACACCTGAGGGCGCCCGCGCCCGGCTTCCCCGAGCCACTGCGCTGTTCCGTTGCAGGCCAAAAGGCGCTAAGCCAAGGCCATAAGCGCACAATGCGCCTAAAGCGTCGGGGAGGCGCCGCATGAGCCAAGTCATCACCTGCATCGAGGACCTGCGCGTGCTCGCCCAGCGGCGCGTGCCGCGGATGTTCTACGACTATGCCGACTCGGGCGGCTGGACGGAGAGCACGTATCGCGCCAACGAGACGGACTTCCAGCGCATCAAGCTGCGCCAGCGCGTCGCCGTCGACATGACGAACCGTACGCTCGCGAGCACGATGGTCGGCATTCCGGTCGCGATGCCGCTCGCTCTCGCGCCCGTCGGCATGACGGGCATGCAGCACGCCGACGGCGAGATCCTCGCCGCGCGGGCGGCCAACCGGGCGGGTGTACCGTTCACGCTCTCGACCATGAGCATCTGCTCCATCGAGGACGTGGCCGAGAACACGGACAAGCCCTTCTGGTTCCAGCTTTACGTCATGCGCGACAAGGATTTCGTGAGCCGCCTGCTCAAGCGCGCGAAGTCCGCCGGAGTCTCGGCGCTCGTGCTGACGCTCGACCTGCAGATCCTCGCCCAGCGCCACAAGGACCTGAAAAACGGCCTCACGGCACCGCCGCGCCTCACGATCCCGAACATCATCGACATCGGCATGAAGCCGCGCTGGTGGACGGCCATGCTCGGCACCAAGCGGCGCACGTTCCGCAACATCGTCGGGCACGCCAAGGGCGTCAGCGACATGAGCGCGCTTGGCGCCTGGACGGCGGAGCAGTTCGATCCGCGTCTCTCATGGGACGAGGTAAAGCGCATCCGCGACGAATGGGGCGGCAAGCTCATCCTCAAGGGCATTCTCGACGTCGAGGACGCGGAGCTGGCCGCCGAGACGGGCGCCGATGCGCTCATCGTGTCGAACCACGGCGGGCGCCAACTCGATGGCGCCATCTCCTCGATCGCGGCGCTGCCGGAAATCGTGCGCGCGGTCGGCAACCGCATCGAAGTGCACATGGATGGCGGCATCCGCACGGGGCAGGACGTGATCAAGGCGATCGCACTTGGCGCCAAGGGCGTCTACATCGGCCGCGCCTTCACCTACGGTCTTGGCGCCATGGGCGAGGAGGGCGTGACGAAGGCGTTGGAGATCATCCGCAAGGAGCTTGATCTCACCATGGCGCTCTGCGGCCACCGCGACATCCAGAATGTGACGTCGGAAATTCTCGTCGGCGGCGGTGGAACGATGCCGGCCAGCACGCCGGGAAGCCACCTGCGCATCATCGGGTAGCTTTCGAGTCCCCAATCAGCATTCGAGCCATAAAAGCAAAAAGCGCGAGGCACCCGCCCCGCGCTCATCATCTCAGCGCACCGGGTGGACGCCCACCCGGCCCCTTCAACATCGAAATTCGATCAGGTGCGCGGCGGGCCGCCTGCACCGGCGCCACCCGCGCCACCTGCACCGGCACCCGGACCGCGACCACCGCCCCGACCCGGCGTCTTGCTGGCGGCAGGCTTGCTCGGCAGGAGGCCCTCGCGCTGAAGCTTCTTGCGGGCGAGCTTACGGGCCCGGCGCACCGCTTCGGCCTTCTCGCGCACCCGCCGCTCGGAGGGCTTCTCGTAATAATTACGCAGCTTCATCTCGCGAAAAATGCCTTCGCGCTGCATCTTCTTCTTGAGCGCCTTGAGCGCCTGATCGACGTTGTTGTCGCGAACGAGAACTTGCAAGCGTACCGCTCCTCGTGGGTCAGATTTTGCCGCATTGAAAACTGTATGCACAAACGCCCCCGGTGCCCTCGGCAGCGGCGGCGATCGGCGATCTGGGGCGCCTTGTAGCAGAGCGGGGCCCCGAAGTCCATCGGCAGTCCATCCGGACCGTGCCGGGCGGGAGGCCGCCTGCAAGGCCGAACCAGCCTCTCCCAGGCCGTATTCCTGGCGCCCACCCCTCCCCTCGCACCGCAGCAATCCGAGGGTGTCGGGGGGTGCCGAGCCCGAGTTTGCGGGCCGAACTAACTCTATGACGCTATTCGCTTGACTGTGAAGACGGCTCGAATATTACGTGGCGCACTTTTCCCTACGGCCGAAGTCGTAGACGGGGGTCGGGTCGGTCGATCGGGTTTGCATGATGGGTGGCAACGCATGACAAAATCCGCAAAGCTCGAGAATGGGAATGGCGCCAAGAAGGGCGGCCGAAGCAACGGCAGGCCCGATGCGCGTCACAGTGAGATCACGCTCAGCCCCGGCTACAAGCCGAGCGAGGACGAGCCGTTCATGAACGAGCGGCACCGGCTCTACTTCCGGACCAAGCTGCTCGCTTGGAAGGAGGATATTCTCCGCCAGACCCGCGAGACGCTCATGGGCCTGCACAACGATACCTCCCAGCACGCCGACCTCGCCGACCGCGCCACATCCGAGACCGACAAGGCCCTCGAGTTGCGTGCGCGGGACCGCCAGCGCAAGTTGATCGGCAAGATCGACGCCGCGATCGCCCGCATCGACGACGGCAGTTACGGCTACTGCGAGGAAACGGGAGAGCCGATCAGCCTGAAGCGCCTCGACGCGCGGCCGATTGCCACGCTCTCGATCGAGGCCCAGGAGCGCCACGAGCGTCGCGAGCGGGTGTTCCGCGAGGATTGAGGCGGCTCGGCGCTCGGTGCGCCATGGGCAAGCCTTATCTCCGCCGCCGCAATGTATTTGAATTCCGATCGTCTTGACCGGCCCCGAAAAGGCTGTAAGAACGGCGCGTTTTTCGCCTGCACTCCAAACCCCAGGGGGTTCCTTTGTCGCGCCAGTCGTACCTGTTCACGAGTGAGTCGGTTTCCGAAGGCCACCCAGACAAGGTCTGCGACCGCATCTCCGACGAGATCGTCGATCTCTTTTATCGCGAGGGCCCCAAGGCCGGCATCGATCCCTGGGCCATCCGCGCCGCCTGCGAAACGCTCGCGACGACGAACCAGATCGTCATTGCCGGCGAGACGCGCGGGCCGAGCACCGTCACCCACGACTGGATCAGCCACGTCGCCCGCATGGCCGTGCGCGATATCGGCTATGAGCAGGACGGCTTCCACTGGGACAAGGCCGACGTGAAGGTCCTCCTCCATCCGCAGTCCGCCGACATCGCGCAGGGTGTCGACTCGGGCGGCAACAAGGAAGAGGGCGCGGGCGACCAGGGGATCATGTTCGGCTACGCGACGCGCGACACGCCGGAGCTGATGCCGGCGCCCATCTACTACGCTCACAAGATCCTCGAGGACCTCGCCGCCGCGCGCAAGTCCGGCAAGGGCGAAGCTGCGAAGCTCGGCCCCGACAGCAAGAGCCAGGTCACCGTGCGCTATGAGGGCGGCAAGCCCGTCGGCGTCACGCAGATCGTGGTCTCGCACCAGCACATCGACGAGAAGCTGACGTCCAAGGACGTGCGCGCGATCGTCGAGCCTTATGTCCGCAAAACGCTGCCCGATGGCTGGATCGGCAAGGACACCGTCTGGCACATCAATCCGACCGGCAAGTTCTTCATCGGTGGCCCTGACGGCGATGCCGGCCTCACCGGCCGCAAGATCATCGTCGATACCTACGGCGGTGCGGCCCCGCACGGCGGCGGCGCCTTCTCGGGCAAGGATCCGACCAAGGTCGACCGCTCCGCGGCGTACGCAGCGCGCTATCTCGCGAAGAACGTCGTTGCGTCCGGCCTCGCCGATCGCTGCTGCATCCAGGTCTCGTACGCGATCGGCGTCGCGAAGCCGCTTTCGATCTATGTCGATACGTACGGCACGGGCAAGGTCGACGAGGCCAAGCTCGAGGCGGCACTCGCGCAGGTCATGGACCTCTCGCCGCGCGGCATCCGCAAGCATCTCGATCTTAACAAGCCCATCTACGCGCGCACCTCGGCCTACGGCCACTTCGGCCGCAAGCCGGACGACGAGGGCGGCTTCTCCTGGGAGAAGACCGATCTCGCCGAGGCGATCAAAAAGGCGGTCTGAGACAGACAGCCAATATCCGAATGCAAGAAGGCCCGGGAGGCAGAACCTCCCGGGCCTTTGTCATTTCTCGTCTCGCGCCGGACTCAGCTCGCCTTCTTGTGGTCGCGCATGAGCTCGACGAAGCGATCGAACAGATAGTGGCTGTCCTCGGGGCCGGGCGAGGCCTCCGGGTGATGCTGCACCGAGAAGACCGGCTTGTCCTTGAGGCGGATGCCGCAGTTCGTGCCATCGAAGAGCGAGACGTGCGTCTCCTCGACGCCCTGAGGCAGCGTCTCGCGATCGACGGCAAAGCCGTGGTTCATCGAGACGATCTCGACCTTGTTGGTCGTGTGGTCCTTCACGGGATGGTTCGCGCCGTGATGACCCTGATGCATCTTGTGCGTCTTGGCCCCGACCGCGATGCCGAGCATCTGGTGGCCGAGGCAGATGCCGAACGTCGGCAGGCCTGATGCGACGAGCTTCTTGATCTCGGGCACGGCGTACTTGCCCGTCGCCGCCGGATCACCGGGGCCATTCGAGAGGAACACACCATCGGGCTTGCGCGCGAGAATGTCCTCGGCGGATGTCTGCGCCGGCACAACCGTCACGCGGCAGCCGGAGTTCGCTAGACAGCGCAGGATATTGCGCTTGAGGCCGTAGTCGATCGCGACGACATGAAACTCCGGGTTCTCCTGGCGCGGATAGCCCTGGTTCCACACCCAGCGCATTTCATCCCAGCCATAGCTCTGGCCGCTCGTGACTTCCGGCACGAGATCCATGCCGTCGAGACCCGGCCACGCCGCCGCCTCGGCCTTCAGAGCCTCGATGTCGAACTTGCCGTCGGGGCTGTGCGCGATCACCGCGTTCGGCATGCCCTGCTCGCGGATATGTGCGGTGAGCGCACGCGTATCCACCTCGGCAATGGCGATGATGCCGCGCGCCTTGAGCCACTGGTCGAGCGTCTCGACGGCGCGATAGTTCGAGGGCACCGAGATCGAAGCGCGCAACACGGCACCGCGGGCGCCGGTGCGGGCTGCGAGATTCGAGGTCTCGGTGTCCTCGTTGTTCGCGCCGACATTGCCGATGTGCGGGAAGGTGAATGTGATGATCTGGCCGGCGTACGAGGGGTCGGTCAGGATTTCCTGGTAACCCGTCATGGCCGTGTTGAAGCAGACCTCGCCGACCGCCGTGCCGACCGCGCCGAGACCGCGTCCCTTGATTACGGTGCCGTCGGCGAGCACGAGGCGCGCCGTCGCCGGCGGGCGGGCCCAGGCGTCAGTCGTCGCGGCCTTGCTGGCAGTGCTCATGGCGTCACCTTTGACTTGCTCTACCTCGTCCCTCCCGCCTTGCGGGGGAGGCTAGGAGGGGGGGATCGCAGAACAGTTGCGGTGGAAGCTCCTCCCAGCGTCGGGATTCCCCCCACCCCTAACCCCTCCCCACAAGGGGGAGGGGGATTGGTGCACTCTAGATAGTGCGCAACGCACTGCAGTGCGAGCCTTCGGCCCTCAGTAAACGCGAGCCTTCGGCGCTCAGTAAACGCGAGCCTTCGGCTCGACGTACTTCATCTCGTTCGTGAGCGTGTAGGTGTGCACTGGACGATAGTCGATGCGCACCTCGCGCTTGGCGTCGTCGGCCCAGGTGAGCGTGTGCTTCATCCAGTCCTTGTCGTCGCGATCCGGGAAGTCCTCGCGGGCGTGAGCGCCACGGCTCTCCTCGCGGTTGTTCGCCGAGATCATGGTGACCGCCGCCTGCGCGATCAGGTTGTCGTATTCGAGCGTCTCGATAAGGTCCGAATTCCAGATCAGCGAGCGGTCCGAGACGGCGATGTCGCCTGTCTCCTTCCAGATCTCGACGATCTTCTGCGCGCCCTCCTGGAGCACCGGACCGTCGCGGAACACGGCACAGTTCGACTGCATGAGACGCTGCATCTTCATGCGCAGATCCGCCGTGCGCTGGCCGCCCTTGGCATGACGGAAGCGGTCGAGGCGCGAGAGCGCGAGGTCGGCCGCATCCTTCGGCAGATCCTGCTGAGCGCCGCCCACTTCGGTCGTCTCGGCAGCCTTGAGGCCTGCCGCACGCCCGAACACCACGAGATCGATGAGCGAGTTCGAGCCGAGGCGGTTGGCGCCATGCACGGAGACGCACGCCGCCTCGCCGATGGCCATGAGGCCCGGTACGACGTGATCGGGATTGCCGGCCTTCAGCGTCAGCACCTCGCCGTGATTGTTGGTCGGGATGCCGCCCATGTTGTAGTGGACGGTCGGCAGCACCGGGATCGG
Source organism: Pseudomonadota bacterium (assembly GCA_023387235.1). Classification (GTDB taxonomy): domain Bacteria; phylum Pseudomonadota; class Alphaproteobacteria; order Rhizobiales; family Hyphomicrobiaceae. The sequence goes on along the minus strand of JAEWIJ010000277.1, from coordinate 1,109 downwards.
CTCGCGGTGCAGGTCGACGCCGGCGAAGATCTTGGCACTCTCCGTAATGCCCGGCAGGCGTTCGGCCAGGATCTTCGGATCGAGATGGTCGAGGTGCAGGAAGATGTGGTCCTTGTGCGGGCCGACGCCGCGCCCTTCGCGGATCTCGATGGTCATCGAGCGCGAGACGACGTCACGCGAGGCGAGATCCTTCACGTGCGGCGCATAGCGCTCCATGAAGCGCTCGCCATTCGCATTCGTGAGATAGCCGCCCTCACCGCGCGAGCCCTCGGTGATGAGCACGCCCGCGCCGTAGATGCCGGTCGGATGGAACTGCACGAACTCCATGTCCTGCAGCGGCAGGCCGGCGCGCAGCACCATGGCATTGCCGTCGCCCGTGCACGTGTGCGCGGACGTGCAGGAGAAGTAGGCGCGGCCATAGCCGCCCGTCGCGAGGATGGTCTTCTTTGCGCGGAAGCGGTGAAGCGTGCCGTCTTCGAGGCAGAGCGCGACCACGCCGCGACAGGCGCCGTCCGCATCCATGATGAGGTCGATCGCGAAGTATTCGATGAAGAACTCGGCCGAGTAGCGCAGCGACTGGCCATAGAGCGTGTGCAGCATGGCGTGGCCGGTGCGGTCGGCGGCGGCGCACGTGCGCTGCGCCGGCGGGCCCTCGCCGAATTCGGTGGTCATGCCGCCGAACGGACGCTGGTAGATGCGGCCATCCTCGGTGCGGCTGAAGGGCACGCCATAGTGCTCCATCTCGTACACGGCCTGCGGCGCGTTGCGGCACAGGTACTCGATAGCGTCCTGGTCACCGAGCCAGTCGGCGCCCTTGACGGTGTCGTACATGTGCCAGCGCCAGTCGTCCTTGCCCATGTTGCCGAGCGCGGCGGCAACGCCGCCCTGGGCTGCGACCGTGTGCGAGCGAGTCGGGAAGACCTTGGTGATGCAGGCCGTCTTGAGGCCTGCCTGGGCGCAGCCGAGCGTGGCGCGAAGTCCCGCGCCGCCGGCACCGACGACGATGACGTCGTAGGTATGATCGGTGGTCGCGTAGGCCTTGCCGTTGATCGCCGGCTTGGCGACACCGTTGGCTTGTGCGTTCATCGGTTCAGCTCCCAAATGCGAGC
>JAEWIJ010000265.1 GCA_023387235.1 Pseudomonadota bacterium | reverse complement strand
TCGCCTCCTCGGAGGCCGCGATCAGCGCCTTGAAGAGATCGATCTCGTAGTTGTCGTGCGTGCCCTGCAGCACCGCCGAAATGCGCTCGAGGCCCATGCCAGTGTCGATCGAGGGCTTCGGCAGATCGATGCGCTTGCCGCCTTCGAGCGTCTCGTACTGCATGAAGACGAGATTCCAGATCTCGATGAACCGGTCGCCGTCCGCATCCGGCGAGCCCGGAGGTCCGCCGGGAATCTTCGGACCGTGGTCGTAGAAAATTTCCGAGCAGGGGCCGCACGGGCCGGTGTCACCCATGGCCCAGAAGTTGTCCGAGGTCGGGATGCGGATAATCTTTTCGTCGGCAAAGCCCGTGAGCTTCTTCCAGATGCCGAAGGCTTCATCGTCCGTGTGATAAACGGTGATGGTGAGCTTCTTCGGATCGAGGCCGTACTCCTTCGTGACGAGCTTCCAGGCAAGCTCGATCGCCAGCTCCTTGAAGTAGTCGCCGAACGAGAAGTTGCCGAGCATCTCGAAGAACGTGTGATGGCGCGCGGTGTAGCCGACGTTGTCGAGATCGTTGTGCTTGCCGCCCGCGCGCACGCACTTCTGCGCCGTGGCCGCGCGCTTGTAGGGCCGCGTCTCCGCGCCCGTGAAGATGTTCTTGAACTGCACCATGCCGGCGGTCGTGAACATCAGCGTCGGGTCGTTGCGGGGCACGAGCGACGACGAGGGCACGTGCTCGTGGCCGTTCTTGGCGAAGAAGTCGACGAACGTGGAGCGGATCTGGTTGACGCCGGTCATGTCGCGGGCTCGCATGAGTGGGGCGCGGCGGGGCGCGCCTGAACAAGTTTTGTCATTGGGCAAGAACCTGCACCGATCGCGCGCGGTGGGGCGCTGCGGTCAAGGCTCAAGGCACGGAACGCGGAGCCGGCCAAGCGCCGTCACATACAAGCCCGGTATCCCACCCGCGGGCAGGTGTCCGGACGTGTCGCGCCGAGCTGAAAGGCCTCCCCGAACTTCTTAGCGATGCACCGAAAAGCTGTCCACCGGCGCGGTTCGGTAAGGGAGCGCTTGCCGGCGGATGCCGAGAGCATCTGCGCGCGCAAACCCGGCTGAAACCAACTCCTGGGGTTCCAGCCGTAAGTTATCCCCGTTCAATTATTTCGTCCCTACATTGGGGGCGGTGTAGGCATTTGTTGGCGATTATCGGCTTGACAAACCCAACGGATGAGCTATATTAGCGTTATCCTTTGGGGAACAACGCCATGTCCGTCCTTAACGCGCCGCACTTTCACAACGAGGAATCCGCCTTTGCGAAGCTGGAGAGCGTTCTCTGGCCGCACGGTCCGGTATGCCCCCACTGCGGCAATAATGAGCGCGTCTACACGCTCAAGGGCGTCCGCTCCAAGCCAAGCAAGACGAACCCGGAAGGCGTCGAGCGTCACGGGCTCAAGAAGTGCGGCAAGTGCCGTAAGCAGTTCACGGTGCGCGTCGGGACCGTGTTCGAGTCCAGCCACATCCCGCTGCACAAGTGGTTTCAGGCGGTCCACCTTCTCTGCGCTAGCAAGAAGGGCATCAGCAGCCACCAGCTACATCGGGTTCTGGAGATCACCTATGAGGCAGCTTGGTTTATGAGCCACCGCATTCGTGAAGCGATGCGCGCTGGCCCGCTTGCCCCGATGGGCGGCCCGGGCGGCTCAGGCATTGTGGAGGCGGACGAGACCTACTTCGGTGAGGTCGAGGAACGCCGCACCACCCGCACCAGCGGCGAGCCTTTCAAAAAGCACGGCAGCAAGGGACCGGCCAACAAGCGCGCCGTGATCGCGCTTGTGGAGCGTGGCGGCTCCGTCCGCTCGTTCCACGTCGAGCGCGCCGACAAGGAAACCGTTGCCTCGATTGCGAAAGAGAACATCTCCCGCGAAGCTCGCTTGATGACGGACGAAAGCCGCCTCTACAAGGGCCTTGAGGTCGTCTCTCATGAGCGCATCCGCCACGCCGCCAAGGAGTACGCGCGCGGTGATGTCACGACGAACAGCGTCGAGGGCTACTTCAGCATCTTCAAACGCGGCATGAAGGGCGTCTATCAGCACTGCAGCGAGAAGCATCTGCACCGCTATCTTGCGGAGTTCGATTTCCGCTATAACAATCGTTCAAAGCTCGGCGTGGAGGATACGGAGCGCGCCGAACTCGCAATTCGCAGCGTCAAGGGTAAGCGACTGACGTATCGGCGGACTTGTGAGATCGACGCCGGGGTTTAGACCTAGACGACGATGAGAACGCCTGACGAAGCTCAGTCATCACGGAGTCGAAAAAGAAGAATGCGGCATCCGCATTAGGGACAGCCGCCAGCACCGTTATCCCGCCTAATACCGGCCTCTCATCAATTACGTAGAGAAACAGACCTGAACCCGCCCCTTTCCAACCTGCGTGCATCTGATCGGCCATTGTAGCCTCGCTCAGCTCCGAGACGCAGAGTGAGCGGTGCCGTGATAGCTTCTGGCGAAGGAGAATTTCAGACATGGCAGCCCCAGAGATCAGTCTGAAAGGGCGCAAGGACCCTCAGATCAGCGCTAACGATTTGGCGCTATACATGGTGTCTTCGGCAACGGCACAGCTGTCGATCATCCGACGCAACAAGTACCCATCGAAGCACGTCCTCGCACCTTATCAGGATGTCAAAAGGAAGTTAATTAGTTTCCTTGTGAGCGATCTGCGCGACAAGACGGCCAGGGCGATCTCGTCGTGATGCTGATGGCGCTTAACAACAAGGAGCGATTTGACCCAGATATGTATCGCACCTTGGAAGACGTCTATCGCCCGACGGTTCCGAAGCCGGGATATGAGAGCAATGGCAAAGTACCAAACAGCAGAAAGCCAAGTGAGATGCCGACGAAGAAGACCGATCAGCGCCGAAAGTTCGAGGATGCAGCTCGCGAGGCTGGCGCCAGCGAAGATCCTCGCGAGTTTGAGCGCGCTTTGCGTGGCGTAGCCAAAGCGCCACAAAGCGAGAAGGTGCAAGCTAGAAAGAAGGCTCCAGAGAAGAGAGGCAAGTCATGAGCTATGGATCATACGGACGCTTTTATGCTTCCACATCCCTGTTCTCTGGGGGCGGCTGCATCACGCTTGGTACGTTCTTGCGCCGAGAGGAGTTGCCAGTTCCTCAATCCTATGGATCAGGCCCTTCTTCAATGCAGTTTCCGAGTCAACGCTCGTTCCCTGCTTCATCATTCGCAGAACTTCCGCTCTCTTCAGAGTTGAATTGGCCGCAACGACGTCAGCCATAATCCCCTCGTAGCGGTTCAGCCAAGCCACGGCATCCGAAACAGTCGTCATAGTCACGCTGCCCGCTGCAAACGTCCACTGAAGCTGATGGAAGAAAAATGCCGATGCCGCTGACGCGGTGCGGACAGATCCAGCCATAAACGGCAGGATTGCAGCAGAGTCGATTGCGCCCGCGTTGTGCGTTTGAACTTTAGCTTCCAAGCCTTTCATTTCATTGTACATGCCCAACGCTGGGATGATGTCTCCGCCGCCGGAAGACATAGTGACCAGAAGGTCATCCCAAAGGACCATCCCGTTGGCATCTCGCTCACCCATCATCCCGCGGCAAGCGTGCAGGCACGACGTCGCGGTGTCCGGATTGATGGGCTTGAAAAACAGTATGTAAGCGCGGGCCATGCAGGTCTCCGATTTTCAGCAATCGGAGGGGCATGCCTGAGTCGCTTGGGTTTGTCATCCGGACAATCGCCCATTTGTTCCTATTACCAAAAACTAAACTGAGGGTACGCACTCAACGGAGGAAGCGGCTCATGACCTGGACCGACATCGAAATACCCCGCACGGTGCCGCACGCGCCCGAAGCGGGGATGCTGGGGCGATCGCGGAACGACAACCCACTGGAGGCGGAGATTCGCTCGGTGCGGGAGGCCGTGGCCATGGTCTATCGCGTTGAAAAGGATCTCCTCGGCCGACCGACGCGCGGCCGATCGCGGGTCGCGTTCGCCCGGCAGGTGGCTATGTATCTTGCGCACGTGACGTTCGGCTTGACGCTGACGACCGTGGGCCGGGCTTTCGGACGGGACCGCACGACCGTGTCGCACGCCTGCGCGCTCGTGGAGGACGCCCGCGACAACCCGGAATTCGACCGCACGCTCGAGGTTCTCGAGGCGATCGCCAGGCACCTGGCATCCGCCGACAGCACCCGTTCGAGCCATTCTCCCGAGTAAGAGCCATGTGTAATGCGTTGAATATTCGCGTCGCGAGTGAGCCGGCCGACGAAAGAGTTCGTCAACAGTGCCTGCCGCTCCTCTCCACTTTGGCGCGACCCGGCGCCGTTCTTCCCGGAAACGCGAGTGACGCCACGTCCACCGGGGCCTTTCCGGCAGATGATGTCGTCGCGGCTGCCAAACGCGGCTGGATCGAAGCGGCGAGCGACGGCTGGGGCTGGAAGATCACACGGGCCGGTGCAGCGATCGTACGCGCCGCGCGCACATCGGCAGTCGTCGCCCGCGCGGCGGCGCCGGCGCGGGAGGCGAGAAGGGCAGCCAATCGATCATCTCGCGAGGGGCGCGCGAATTCGGCACGCGATGCCGGCGGCTCGCTCGCCTGGCTGCACAGCCGGCGCGACAAGGATGGCCAGCCCATGATCAGCGCCGAGCAGCTCGCGGCGGGCGAGCGTCTCGCCGGCGATCTCTGGCGGGCGCGCATGACGCCGCGCGTGACGTCGGTCTGGACGGGCGTTCCGGGTGATGCCGGCAGCCGTCGCGCGGCGCCCGGTGCGGGGATCGACATCGCGGATGGCGTTATTGCCGCCAAGGTGCGCGTCGAGCGGGCGCTGAAGGCCGTCGGTCCCGAGTTCGCCGGGCCGCTGATCGACGTGTGCGGTCACATGCTCGGTCTCGACGATATCGAGCGGATCAACAACCTGCCGACCCGTTCGGGCAAGATGCTGCTGCGCACGGCGCTGACGCGGCTTGCGCGCCACTACGGGCTACTGCCGCCCGAGCACGGCGAGGCCGAGATCGCGCGCCGCATTGCCGGCTGGATGGCGGAGGATGGTGGCGTGACGCTCGAGGCGTGGCGGGATGTAAGGGAAGCGACGCGCTCTCGAAGTTAGCACGGTTACCTTCGGGCAGACGCCAGCAAGGCAATGCCAATACCGACGTAGGCGATCATGAAATTTATCCGGATGTCGGCGCGAGCTATTTTGCTCGTATCGCCCGGCGCATAGAGCATCCCAAGCTGCAACACGACAGCCAGCTCATAGACAGACAACGCCAAGAAAAGAATGCCCAGAACTTGCAGAAGTCGACGTCCCATAGGCAGCCCGCGGCAAAAAAAATACTACTTCGCCTTCAGATCCCAAAAATCCCCGCGAAAATACAGCAGCGGCTCGACATCCTCGCGGAAGCGGCACTCGCGCACGCGCCCGATGAAGATCGTGTGCGTGTCGAAGGAATGCTCCTGCGCCACCTCGCAGTCGAGATTGGCGATCGCGCCTTTCAGCATCGGCGCGCCGGTGACGAGCGTATCCCAGGTCTCGGGATCGAAGCGCGCCTCGCCCTCGAGCTTCTTCGAGGAGAACCGGCGCGCCAGCTCGTTCTGATCGCTCGCGAGCAGGTTGATCGAGAAGCTCTGGCCGGCATGAATGTGCGCGTGCGCACTTGCATTGCGGTTGACGCAGGCGATCACCATCGGCGGGCTGTCGGTCAGCGAGCAGACGGCCGTCGCCGTGAGGCCGGTCCGTTGCCCCGGCGTGCCGACCGCGATGATCGTCACGGCGCCCGCCTGATGGCGCATCACGTTCCGGTATTTGTCCGATTCCATTCTCATCCTCATGGCCCGGTTGCGCTTCGGGCGTGACGATCAGCCTATCCGACGCGGCGGTCGATGCAAGTCGCGCCGCCGCATCGGTGCCCCGCGATGGAAGCTCAGTTCGCGAGCTTCCAGTCGCCGATCTCGGCGCGCGGCAGGCCCAGGTTGTCGCGCAGCGTCGGGCCCTTGTAGTCCTTCTGATGCAGGCCGCGGCGCTGCAGCTCCGGTACGACCATGCGCACGAAATCCTCGTAGCCACCGGGAAGATGTGTCGCTGCAACGACGAAGCCGTCGCAGGCACCGCCCGTAAACCATTCCTCGAGACCGTCCGCCACGTCCTTGGCCGTGCCGACGAAGCGCGGGAACTCGCGCACCGTTCCCCGGTTCGAGAATTCGACGAAGTCGCGCACCGTCGGATTCTTCTTGCCGGAAAGATTGACGACGCGGTCGAGAATGGCGCGCAAGCCCGAGATGCGCTTCAGCTCGTCGTCGTTGAACGGTGCGTCCATGTCCTTCGCATAGAAATCGAAGTTCAGGGCTTCCGACAGCAGCGCCAACCCGTCCACCGGCTTGGCGAGCTTGTCGATCACGGCCATCTTGTCCTCGGCCATGGACTTCGTCTCGCCGGTAACGGCGTAGATCGCCGGCGCGACGCCGACTTCCGCGGGATTGCGGCCGCACTTGGCGACCAGCTCCTTGAAGGTCGCGTAGTTCTTCTTGCCGATCTCGATATTGGGATAAACGCAGAAAACGAGCTCGCCCCAGCGGGCCGAGAAGATCTGTCCGCGTCCCGACTGGCCGGCCTGGATGACGACCGGACGCCCCTGCCTGCTGCGCGGAACGGGCAGCGGCCCCTTCGAGCGGAACCACCGGCCCTTGTGGTCGAGCCGGTGGACCTTGTCGGGATGAGCGAAGAGGCCCGTCTCCTTGTCGATGACGATTGCGTCGTCCTCCCAGGAGTCCCAGTGGCCGAGCACGACCTCCATGAACTCGTCGGCCTTGTCGTAGCGCAGGTCGTGCGCCGGATGCTCCGACTGCGAGAAGTTCTCGGCCTCCGAGTCGTTGAGCGATGTGACGACATTCCAGGCGCTGCGGCCGGCGGACATAAGGTCGAGTGTCGCGAACACGCGCGCGACGTGGAAGGGCTCGTAGTAGGTGGTCGAGTACGTCGAGCCGAGACCGAGGCGGCTCGTTGCCGTGCTCATGATGGAGAGGATCGTCGTCGGATCCATCTTCACGACGCGCACGCCGTTGGCGACAGCCTCGCGATGGTCGCTGCCGAGGATGTCCGGCATGGCGAGCCGGTCGTCGAAGAAGCCGAGGTGAAACTTGCCGTATTCGAGCGTGCGGGCAATGCGCGTGAAGTACTCGGGCCCGAGGAAGTCGGTCGCCGAATGGGGATGGCGCCACGAGCCGACGTAGTTCGAGCAATTCTGGGCCTGCAGGAACCCGATCAGGATCATCTGGCGGTCTTTGCTCATGGCGGCTCCCTCGGGGCGTGCGCGGTTCGGTGTTGTCCGGACACGTACCTCCTAGCCCACATCGCCGCGCCTTGTCATCCAGCCGGCCTGCGCATCGGCGCACAGGCAGCGTGCAGAATTGTGGGAGGCCCCGCCTCAGGCGCGGGAGAGCACGGCGACCGCCTCGAGATGGGGCGAATAGAGGAACTGGTCGATGGGCGTCAGGGCATCGAGGCGGTAGCCGCCGTCGAGCAGAATGCGGAGATCGCGCGCCAGCGTCGCCGGATTGCACGAGACCATCACCACGCGCTTGACCTTCGTTTGCGCGATGCGCTCGCATTGCGCCTTGGCACCCGCGCGCGGCGGGTCGAGCACGACCGCGTCGAGGTCCTTCATCTCCATGGCTGAGAGCGGATCGCGAAACAGATCGCGGGGCCGCGCGACGAATGGCTTGAGGCCTTGGTTGTGCCTCTGCGCATCGACCAGCGCCTCGATGGCGCGGCGGTCGGAATCGAAAGCTGTCACGCGCGCCTTCTGTGCGATCGGCAATGTCAGCGTGCCGAGCCCGCAAAAGAGATCGCCCACATTCTTGGCCTTGCCGAGCGCCGCCGTCACAAGGGCGATCATCGCCTCTTCGGCCTCGGGCACCGCCTGGAAGAACGAGCCCGGCGGCGGCACGACGGCCTTGCCGGCAAAGTGCAGGACCGGCGCCTGACGCTCGATGACCGGCACGCCACCGACGGAAACACGCGCCATGCGTCCCGACGCTGCGATCTCGCCGATCTTTGCGCGCGCGGTCGCACTCAAGTTGCGTTCATTGCCTTCGATGTCGACGTCCGCACCGGTATCCGTGAGGACGATTGCGACGCGTGTCCCGCCTTCGCGCGCGGCGACGATATCCGCCAGCGCCGCCAGTGCCGGCAGCAGCGCGACAATGCGCTTGTCGAGCACGGGACAGTCCTCGGCAGCGACGAGCTCGTGAGATCGGCGGCCGTGATAGCCGATGCGCATCGCGCCGCCGATGCGGGCGGCATTGAACGTCGCCCGCCGCCGCGTGTGCTCGGGCACTGTGATCAGCGGTTCGATTTCAACCGCGATGTTCTGCTGGCGCAGTGCACGCACGAGCAGATCGCGCTTCCACGACTCGTACATCGCGAGCGGCATGTGCCGTGCGACGCAGCCACCGCACGGCTCGTCATCCGGGTTGGGCGGGCGTCGCCGATCGTGCAAAGGATCCACAAGTTCGGGCGCGATGCCGTCGTCGATCTGCCAGATCTCGCCGGGCAGAGCCTGTGGAATGTAAATCTGCTCGCCGCTGAGTGTCGTTGCGACGCCATCTCCCTCGACGCCAAGGCCTTCGATTTTTACGATCTCACTCATGCGCGCTTTCCGGCGAGAAGAAACTCGACATTGCCCGAGCCGCCTTCGATGGGCGATGGCATATCGCCGAGCACGCTCCAACCGTCCTGCTGCGCCAGCCACGCGCGCACGCTTGCGAGCGCCTCATCGCGCAGTGCCGGATCGCGCACGATGCCCCCCTTTCCGATGCCCTCGCGCCCGACCTCGAACTGCGGCTTCACGAGCGCGACGAGCCAGCATCCCGGCGCCGCGAGTGCCAGCACCGCCGGCAACACCTTGCGCAGTGAGATGAAGCTCACATCCGCAACGATCGCCTCGATCGCATCCGACACCATCGCTCGATCGAGCGTGCGTGCATCGCACGCCTCCAGTGCGACGACGCGCGGATCATCCTTCAGCGATGCATGAAGCTGATCCCTGCCCACATCGACGGCATAAACGCGCGTCGCGCCCTGCTCCAGCAGCACCTGCGTGAACCCACCTGTCGATGCACCGACATCGATCGCGATGCGCCCCGCGGGATCGAGCCCAAAGCGATCCAGCGCCGCCGCGAGCTTCACCGCACCGCGCGAGACCTGCGCCGCAGCCCGCGTATCGACGTCGATTGACTGCTCGCCACGCACACCCATCGCGGGCTTCTGTGCAATCGCACCATCCACGCGCACCTCGCCGCGCGCGATGAGATCGCGTGCCTTGGCACGTGTCGCCACGAGCCCGCGCGCGACGAGCGCGAGATCCAGGCGTTGAGGTTCATTCGAGGCATTCATGCCGGAAGCGCTAATGGCTCGCGATGAAAGTGTCAAAAAAGATGGAGGTGGCGCTGGCTGGATACGCACTCGGCACCCCTGTCTTTGTTGAATTAGAGTTCGCCGCGAACGCGACAGGTCCCTTCTCCCCGTTCTTTACGGGGAGAAGGTTAGGATGAGGGGCGGCGGCACGTACCGACGTCAGCGTATGTCGCCGCCCCTCACCCCGACCCCCTCCCCGCGCGCGCGGAGAGGGGGAAGTTTCTCTCCCGTCCCGCAGGTGGGAAATGCGTATCGAACCAGCGGGCGAGATCGGCAAGGGCGGGGTGACGCAGATTGCGCTCCATGTAGCGCCATGTGCGCGGCAGATGCGCGAGATAGGCGCGCTTGCCATCGCGGTTCGCAAGGCGCTGCCAGAGGCCGAGCAGCTTCGTGTTCCGCTGCGCACCGAGCACGGCATAAGCCATGTCGAATGCGGCCGCATCGAAAGCCGGATCGCGCTGCGCGACCTCCCGGCGATAGCGCGCGAGAAGATCGCGCTCGACATCTTCCGGCACGTCGAGGCGCGCATCCTGAAGCAGCGAGACGACGTCATAAGCCCAGGGACCGCGCATGGCATCCTGGAAGTCGAGCACGCCGACGCGGCCCCGGCTAAGCCACATGAGGTTCGGCGAATGGTAGTCGCGGAGCACCCAGCCGAGCGGCAGCGTCTCCAGCCAGTCGATCTGCTCATTCCAGATGCGGAGGAAGTCGGCTTTCGCATCGGGCGGGATGGGCGAGCCCTTGACCGCCGGCCAATACCAGTCGGTGGTCAGCTCGACTTCGATCGTGAGAGCGGTGCGATCGAAGCGGTGGAGTGTGTGATGCGCCGCGCTACCCGGCACTGGAAGTTGCTCGGGCGGCGGATGCGCGCGAAGGGCGACGAGCCCATCGACGGCCGCAGACCAGAGCGTGCGCTGATCCAGGCGTTGCGCGCGTGCCATTCCGAACGTGAGGTCGCCGAGATCGTCGATGAGCAGCAGGCCGCGCTCGTGGTCGAAAACGCGGATCGTCGGCACGATCATACCGTACGAGGCGAGCGCCTCGGCAATGGCATGAAAGGCCGTCACATCCTCCGCGAGATGCGCGATTTGGCTGTAGGGCAGTCCATCGCGGATCGGCGGACCATCGGGCTGGCGCGGGCTGTCCATAAGCACGAGCGACGCGCCGGGAGCGACGAGCCGCGCATAGGCGCGCGTCGAGGCATCACCCTGGAGGTAGCGCAGTGTGCCGGGGCGATCGGCGATGAAAGTATCGATCTCGCGAAGGCGTTCGATGCGCGCCGTCCAGGTCGCTTCGGGCGTCAGCGTCACCGTGCGCGTGTCGGGCGTCGCGCCCGAACCGATCGCGATATCGAGGTGACTTCCATGCAGGCGGCCCTCGCCGCGCTCCGGCCATTCCACGAGCGCCACGCCATGCGCCACCGCCTCGTCGAAGCCGATCTCGTCGAGCTCGTCGCCGCTCGCGAGGCGGTACAGATCGAAGTGCGCAACATCGAGCCGCGGCGTCGCATAGGGCTGCACGAGCGTGAAAGTCGGGCTCGGCACCTCGGCTTCGGGATTGTCGAGCATGGCGCGAATGAAGGCGCGCGCGAACGTCGTCTTGCCGGCGCCGAGATCGCCCGTCAGCGTGATGAGATCGCCGGCGCGCACTTTCAGCGCGATCAGCTCCGCGAGACGGGCAAGGCGGGCCTCGTCGACGCTCTCGACAATCCAGGGGCCACTCATGCGACGGTCGTGAACTTCGCCGTCTCTGGTCCGGGCCGTGGACCGTGCTCGGGAAAGCGCACGGTGACGGCGGTGCCCTCGCCCGGCTCGCTGACGAGGCTCATGGTGCCGCCGTGCAGCTCGACGAGGCTCTTGACGATGGGCAGGCCGAGGCCGGCGCCGCGATGCTTCGAGCCGCGGCTGCGCGAGACGAAGCGGCCGATCACGTCGCGCTGCTGGTCGTGCGGAATGCCGGCGCCGCGGTCCGTCACGGTAAAGGCGATCATCTGACCCTCACGCATACAGGAGAGACGGATCAGACCGCCGGGCTCCGAGAATCCAATCGCGTTCGACATCAGATTGTAGAGGATCTGGCGCACGCGGGCCTCGTCGGCGATCAACTCGTCGACATCCTCCGCGACCTCGACCTCGAGCGCAAGATGAATGCGGCTCATGCGGTCCTTCACGCCGAGCGCGGCGGCCTCGATGATGCCCATGATCTTGACCGGCGCGAGGCGCAGCTCCAGCGCCCCGGCGTCGATATTGGCAAGATCGAGGATGTCGTTGATGGTCGAGAGCAGCGTCTCGGACGAGCGCGAGACGGCGGAGAGATACTCACGCTGCTTCTCGTTCAGTTCGCCGATGCGTGGGCTTTCGAGTAGTTCGGTGAAGCCGATGATGCTCGTCAGCGGCGTGCGCAGCTCATAGGACACGTGGCTGATGAACTGGCTCTTGAGGCGGTCAGCGGCGACGAGCGCTTCGTTGCGTTCCTCGAGCGCGCGCGCATAGCGCTTGGTCACGGTGACGTCCGCGAAGCTGACGAGCGTGCCGCCGTCGGGCAGTGGCAGCGCAGCATAGTCGATCACGCTCTGGTCGGCGCGCGTCATCTGGCCCGTGACGTGCTGGCGCTGGTCGAGCGCGGTCGCGACCTGCGCGATATGACTCCATTCCGCCGGATCGTCGTGCAGGATCTGGCACTGGCGGATGATCTCGTCGATGTGCGGCTCATCCTGCAGCATGCGCCGGCCGAGCTTCCAGATACGCTCGAAGGCGAGATTGAAGAGCTTGAGGCGGCCGTCCGTGCCGAACACCGCGACGCCTTCCGCGAGATGGTCCAGCGTCTCGCGCTGCACGCGGATCATCTCATTGTAGCGGCTTTCGAGCGACAGGCGCTCGGTCTCGTTCTCGTAGAGATAGGTGATGCCGCCGTCGGGCCGCTCCTCGGCCATGACGTGCAGCGCGCGGCCATCCGGCAGGTGCCACCACTCCTCGGGCTCGGAGCCGGTCTTGTAGCCGGCGAGCACCTTCGTCTTCCACTCGCGGTAGTTCACGACCTCGGGCAGGCGGCTGCGCTCGCGCAGGCGGTCGAGCAGCTCGCCGTGCATGGGGCGCTGGTTCAGCCAGTCGGCATCGAGCTGCCAGAGCTTGGCAAAGGCCTCGTTGAAGAAGCTCAGGCGTTGATCGCGCGAGAAGATGGCGACCGCCGTCGAGACGCGATCGAGCGTGCGATAGAAGGTGGCGACCAAACGGTCGAGCTCGCTTTCCGCGCTCTGGATGGCAGTGACGTCGATCGCGCAGGCGACGCTCGCCTCGCCGAATGGCAACACCACGATGTCATGATGGCGCCGCTCGCCGCCGATGATGAGCGGCATGCGCTTGCGGAAGCTCTCCTGGCGCACGAGCACGTTGGCCAGCTCCTCGCGCTGGCGGGTCTCCAGCAGCTCGAGCTGCCGGTCGGTGGCTTCGACCTCGCTCTTGGCGCCGACGGCGCGCACGTAGGCCTTGTTGACCCACTCGATCTGGCCGCTGCCGCCGCGAATCCACACGGGATGCGGGAGCGCATTGTAGAGCGCGCGGCCGAGACCGATGTCGCGGGCGAGCTGGCGATGCTGCGAGATGATCTCGGCGACCTGCTTGCGGTAACCCGCGATGTCGCGGAAACGCAGAATGGCGCGGCCGCCGGAGACGCGGCCGTCGGCCTCCACGTCGCCGCCGGCGCCCGTGCGCAGCAGCAGGTTGAAGGGCTGGCCCTGCGTAAAGAGCGTGTCGAGCTTGGCCTTGAGGTCGCGCGCCGCCTCGGGCTCGAGCCACGCGCCGAGACGCATGAGAAGCTGGGGATCCTCGGGCAGGCCCGGGACGGTCGTCAGGGTATGCGCGGCGACGCGCATGTTCTCGCCCTGCTGCCAGAAAATCAGGACCTGCGGCTCGGCCTTGATGATGGCCTCCGCGGCGGCGAGGCTGCGGCGCAGCTCGACGACCTCGTCGCGGCGCTGCCAGAGGCGCCAGCGCTGCTGGAGCCATGAGCGCCATATCAACGTCACCATGGCAGCGGCGGCGCCGACGAACACGGTGCCCGCCAGCAGCCAGCCGAGCGTCAGGCTGCCGACCACATGCGTGCTGGTATCGAAGGCCGCAGCAGCGAGCACCGCGACGGAAGCAATAGCAGCCATCAGCAGGAGGATCAGATCCTCGCGTGCCAGCCGTCGCTTCCCCGTGCGTTCCGTCGTGTCCATTCCGTCCCGGAATCGGCCATGGGCCCGGGGCGCGCTGGTCTATGCAGGACTGATGAAAACCAAGGCGCCAGGGCCGGTGCTGCCTGTCGCTGAGTACCGAATCGGAATTATGCAGCCTTTGCCATCTTCTGGCCAGAATATCCAAGGCCCGCGACCGAGAAAATTATCCAATAAAATCAACGAGAAAACCCGCGCCCGCGGCCGCGAGGCGTGGCGCGCCGGACACGGCCCTCAGGCCGTGCGCCGCCGCGTGAAGGGATAGGCGAGAATCGTGCCGAGCGCGACGAGCGAGCGCCACGTCCCGCGGACGAGCGCAATGGGCGCGCTGATCACGGCCACGAGCGGTATGAACAGGAAGATGAAAGCCGCGCCCCGCAAGACGCGCGCGGACCAATAGCCGGCGCGGCGCGCATAGTCCGCGCGCGCTTCGAGCGGCCAGATGCGCTGCCACCATTCGCGCGCGCCGCCGAGGCCGCCGAGGCCGATGACGAAGAAAACGAGGTAGCCGACCTGCACGAGCGACGGGATACCCGGAATGAAACGGGCATCGAGCTCGCGCTGGCGCTCACGGCTGGTGAGGTCAAGCCGCAAGCCGCTGGCGACGATGGTGCCGGTCACCTCGGGCGCGAGATCGCGCCACGTCTCGCTGACGGGCGCCGTCCATCCGCCACTGCCGCCACGCGCGATCCCGGCGAGCTGGAAGGACGTGCGAAGCCCGCTGATGGAGATTGCGTCCGTTTCGACAGGCACGCCTCCCGTGAGCTGCCCGATGAGGTCGGGGAGAGCGGGGCGCGTCCGCGGGCCAGCGAGCGGCGTCAGGGCGACGCGCTGCCAGAACCAGTTGCGCGTCCCTGGCTGGCGTGCGCTCGCGCTTTCGATCACGACGAGATTGACGTCGCTCTCCACCGCGGCCCGCCTGAGATCGTCGAGCAGGAGCGTGCGCTCGGGGCCGCTCGACGGCCGGTAGTGCAGCACGGCGCCTTTCGTGCGCCCGCTGATGACGATCGTGTCGCGCGCGACGGCGCTGAGCATGTGCGGCAGGCGATCGGGGTCCACGGTTTCGACGGCGATGCGGCCCGGCGTCGGATCGGCCGGCCGCGTGCGTTTCAGGAGGCCCGTCGCGCCCGGCTCGAGCGCCAGAACGCGAATAGTCGAGAGATCGACGGGGCGCGCGAGCTGCCAGAGCATCTCGTGGACCTGGCCGCGCTCGCGGATGGGCACGTGCACGCCGTTACCGACATCGAGGCTGTAGTGCTCGACGCCATTGATGAGACGCCGGCGAAGGCCATAGACGCGGCTTTCGAGAAGAGTGTCGAATTCGGCATCCGCCGGAAGCTCCTTGAGCTTGCTGCGATCCTTGAAGAGCGTTTCGCCCGTCAGGAGAATGACGTGCTTCGCCGCCTCCTCGGTCAGCGGCGCCAGCACCCTGAGGCCGCGATTGAGCTCATCCGGCGTTGCGGCGGTGAAGGTCTCGCCTTCACCATTGCGCAGGCGCCAGTGCCCCTCGTTGGTCAGCTCGGCGGCGACGGCGCGAGCGCGTCGTGGCGCCGGCAAGGCTTTCAGATGAAGGGCCGCTTCGTCGATCGCCGTGAGTGATTTGGCAGTCCGATGCGGAACGCCATCGTCCGCGTGCTTGAGGACACGCGTCAGCCAGTTCGCGTTGGCAGTCGTCGCCAGCACTGCCATCGCCATCGCGAAGAGGCTGATCAGGATCGGGCGGCTGTGGCGTCTCAGTGTCATGCTCTAGGATTCCAAGCGCGAAGCGATTGCCTCAGAATCCCCTCTCCCCGTCCTTACGGCGAGAGGGTGAGGGGCAGCCGCTTGTGCTGACGTTGGCGTATGACGCCGCCCCTCCTCCCGACCATCTCCCCGCCAGCGGGGAGAAGGGGCAGTGGTCGGCCGGCCGCGAAACCAGCGGTCTGACTCCCCCTCCTGACTTTACGAACAGCTCAACCCTTCGCCTTCGCACGCGCTTTGGCGAAATCTGGTTTGCGCTTCTCGAAGAAGGCGGCGAAGGCCTCCTGCGCCTCGGCACTTCCCATGCACTGCTTGAAGACTTCGGACTCGGCCTCGATCTGGGCGCTGAGCGCGGCAGGATCGCCGCGCATGAGACGGCGTGCGGCGAGCAGCGCAGCCCGTGGTTTGCTCGCGAGCCGGCGCGCGGCCTTCATGGCCGTCGCCTCCAGCTCCGCCGCCGGCACGACCGCATTGACGATGCCGACCTCCTTGGCACGCTCCGCACTGAAGGGCTCTCCGAGGCACAGCAGCTCGAAGGCGCGGGCATTGCCCATGCGCATGACGGCTGTGAGGCTCGAAGCCGCCTCCGGCACGAGGCCGAGATCGAGGAAGGGCGTTCTGAGGCTCGCCGTCGGGCTCGCGTACACGAGATCGCAATGGAAGAGCATGGTCGTGCCGATGCCGATAGCGAGGCCATCCACGGCCGCGATCATGGGCTTCGTCACCTTGGGCAGGCGACGGATGAAGCCTAGCGAGGGCGTCGGAATGCCGTCGCCGCTTCCTGCCTTCGAACGGCGAATGAAATCATTGATGTCGTTGCCGGCATTGAAGATGCCGCCAGAGCCGATGAACACGTGCGCGACGATGCCGTCGTCTTTCTCGCCGCGATCGAGTGCCTCCGACATGGCGTCGTACATGCCGCCCGTGAACGCGTTCTTCTTGTCCGGTCGCGTGAAGCGGATGATCTGTATCTCGTCGGTGATGCCGATCTCGATATCGCGCTCTTCGCTCATGGCCGTTCCCTTGCGCTTCCCTAGACTTCTATGCCTTCGCTTGCCGCGAATGCCGCGAGGCCGTCGCGAATGCTGCTGCCGCCTTTGGCGATCAGCTCGGCGACGGCCATCTCCGTGCGCGCCGCGTGCAGTCCGAGCACCATGCTCTTGACCGGGCCGATGCTCGCCGGCGCCATCGAGAGCGTGCGGAAACCGGCACCGATCAGCGCCATGGCCTCGAGCGGGCGGCCGCCGATCTCGCCACAGAGCGCGACCGGTACGCCGAGGCGATTGCCAGCTTCGGTGACGCTCTTGAGCGCCCTGAGGAAGGACGGCGCGAGCACGTCGAAGCGGCCTGAGACTTTCGGATTTCCGCGGTCGGAGGCGAAGAAGTACTGCATGAGGTCATTGCTGCCGACGGAGGCGAAATCGACGAGCGGCAGCACGGTGTCGAGATCGAAGAGCAGCGAGGGCACTTCGATCATGATGCCGAACTGCACGCGAGCCGGCCCACCGCCGCCGCGCCGCCGCACGAGATCGATCTCCCGCTCCAGGATCGCGCGCGCGGCGATGATCTCGCCCGGCTCGGACACCATCGGGATCATCACGCGCAGATCGGCGCCCTCGGCAGCGCGCAGCATGGCGCGAAGCTGCGTGCGGAGCAGCGCCGTGCGATCGAGACCCATGCGGATGCCGCGCCAGCCAAGGGCAGGATTGTCCTCGGGGTGCTGGCGCATGTAGGGCAACACTTTGTCGCCGCCGATGTCGAGCGTGCGGAAGGTGACGGGCTTGTTGCCGACGCCCTCGATCACGGTGCGGTAGACCTGGGTCTGGCGATCGCCGCGGGGAAATGTCGCCGCGACCATGAACTGCAGCTCGGTGCGGAAAAGGCCGATGCCGTCGGCGCCGGACTGCTCGAGATGCATGAGATCGTCGGGCAGGCCCGCGTTCATCTGCAGCGTGATCAGCGCGCCGTCCTTCGTGATGGCCTGACGACCGAGGAGCGAGCGGTACTGGCGCTGCTGGCGGGCGCGGAAGCGCACCTTGTCCGAGTAGGCCTGGATCACGTCGCTGGTCGGGCGCACGAACACTTCGCCCGTGTTGCCGTCGACGATCACCGGATCGCCCGCGTCGATGCGCTCGATCAGACGGCGCACGTCGGTGACCGCGACGACTCCGAGCGCGCGGGCGACGATCGCGACATGGCTCTGTCCGCCGCCTTCCTCGATGACAAGGCCGCGGAGCCGCGTGCGGTCATAGTCGAGCAGATCGGCGGCGCCCATGTTGCGCGCGATGACGATCGCGTCGTGCGGAAGCTGCTTGTCGACCGCGCTGCCGCCGCCCGCATTGGGCGTCGTCAGGATGCGCAGGAGCCTGTCCGAAAGATCCTCGAGATCGCGCACGCGGTCGCGCCAGTAGGGATCGCGCTGGCGCAGCATTCGCGCACGCGTCTCGTTCTGGACGCGCTCGACGGCGGCCTCCGCGGTCAGGCCCGACTGGATGGCCTCCTTGAGCCGCCGCTGCCAGCCGCGGTCATTGGCGAACATGCGATAGGCTTCGAGGATGTCCTTATGCTCGCCTTCGCGCGCGAGCTGATCCGAGCCGAGCATCTCGTCGACCGTCGCCTTGAGCTCGGCGATGGCGGTCTCGAGGCGGAGACCTTCGGCCACGGGATCGTCGGACGTGAGGTGTGTGATGACGACACGCGGCTGATGCAGCACGGCATGGCCGAGGGCAATCCCCTCCGAGATCGGCTGGCCCTTGACGACGTGGCCGACGCGCCGGCTGAACTCGATGGCCATGTTGGCGCCGGGAATGCCGGCCGAGACGAGCTGCTCGGCGAGGACCATGGCGGTCGTCTGGAGAATCTCCACGTCCTCGTCGGAATACTCCCGCGGCGTCTTGTTCTGCACGGTGAGCACGCCGAGCACGTCGCCGCTTCTGAGGATCGGCACGGCCAGGAACGAATGGTAGATCTCCTCGCCCGTTTCGGGGCGATAGGAAAAGGCCGGATGGCTCTGCGCGTCGGGCTCGTTGATGGGCACGGCCATCTCGGCGCAACGCCCGACGAGGCCCTCGCCGCGCTTCATGAACGTGCGGTGCACGGCTGAAGGATTGAGGCCTTCGGTGGCGAACAGCTCCAGGCTGCCGTCCTGGCGCTTCAGGTAGATCGAGCAGACCTCGGCGACCATGAGGCCGGCGATCTGGCGCACGATCTTGTCGAGCCGGCTCTGCCCGTCACCAGGCTCCTCGATGATCTCGCGCAGGCGACGCAGAATGATCCGCAGCCCCGGCTCGGTGGGCGGCCCATGATCATCCTGGAACGGTGCCTTCGCCATCTCGGCCCTGCCATTCCCACGCCGCGCCGCGCGCGATCCTTTCGGATCGCCAAATACGGCATTCCTGCCCGATCCCGTCCCCGGGCTTTGTGTCTTTAATGACGACGTCTCGCGTCCCAAGAATATGCGACGTTCGTCATCAGTCGCGATCCCGAAGATCAGGCACCGCCTGCCGGGGCTGCCATCGGGGCTGTCGCCCTCTCGATCTCCCGGGCCGGCGGGTGCAGACCAGGTCTGCGGGTATCCCGGCCTCTGTCCTTATGTGGCCTACTCGGCGTCCAATCCGTAGAGCGAATGCAGCGTGCGTACGGCGAGCTCGGAATAAGCGCGGTCGATCAAGACGCTGATCTTGATCTCCGATGTCGAGATCGCCTGGATGTTGATGCCTTTCTCGGCGAGCGCCTTGAACATGCGCGCCGCGACGCCCGCGTGGCTTCGCATACCGATGCCGATCACGGAGACTTTCACCACATCGCCCGAGCTCTCGACGTCGAAGTGGCCGATCTCGCGGGCTGCGCTCTTCACGACGTCGAGCGAGCGCGCAAGGTCCGTCTGGAGCACGGTGAAGGTCATGTCCGTGCTCTTGCCGTCCGTGGACAGGTTCTGCACGATCATGTCGACGTTGATGTTGGCGTCGGCGAGGGGCCCGAATATCGCGGCTGCCACGCCCGGCCGGTCGGCGATCTTGCGCAGCGTGATCTTGGCTTCGTCGCGTGAGAAGGCGATGCCGCTGACGACTTGCTGTTCCACGATTTCATCCTCGTCGCAAACGATCGTGCCGATTTCGTGCCAAGTGTCCGGATGGGCGGCCGGAATCTCGTCCGGCGGCGTGAAGCTCGACAGGACACGGGTACGCATCCGGTGAACCATGGCGAGCTCGACCGAACGCGTCTGCAGCACCTTGGAGCCGAGCGAGGCCATCTCCAGCATCTCCTCATAGGAAATGCGCGAGAGCCGGCGCGCCTTGGGCACCACCCGCGGGTCGGTCGTGTAGACGCCGTCCACGTCCGTGTAGATGTCGCAAAGGTCGGCATGCAAGGCAACAGCGAGTGCGACCGCGCTCGTATCCGACCCGCCCCGGCCGAGTGTTGCAATGCGATTGCGGTTCGGCTCGAGACCCTGGAAGCCCGTGACGACGGCAACCTCGCCCGAGGCGAGCCGTTCCCGCAGCTTCTCGCCGGGAATGTCGATGATGCGGGCAGCGCCATGCGCGGCATCCGTCAGGACGGGGATCTGCCAGCCCTGCCACGAGCGGGCCTGTATGCCGATCGACTGGAGCGCGATGGCCAGGAGCCCGGCCGTAATGTTCTCGCCGGAGGCCACGATCGCATCGTATTCGCGCGCGTCGTGCAGCAGCGCCGTCTCGCGGACCCAGCCCACGAGCTGGTTCGTCGTCCCCGCCATGGCCGAGACGACGACGGCCACCTGGTTGCCGGCGTCAACCTCGCGCTTTACGTGCTGGGCTACGTTCCGGATGCGCTCGACATTGCCGACCGACGTGCCCCCGAACTTCATCACGACCGTCGCCATGGCTCTCCCGGTGCAGACCGCTCGCTCGACAGCCGCAGGTTGTCCTGCCGTGCCCTGATGCTTAAGTTTGGTATTCCCGGCCGTCCGACCGGTCGGATCTGACGCCCGCGCCACGTGAAGGAGTTTCATCGGCACAAGCGCGGCGTACTCATACTCGGCCCGACCCGTCGTCGCAACCATGGCTCGACACCGGAGAAGTCTGGAGTAGGGCAGGCCCGGACCGTGAAAAGATGACCGCCTCGTAATTTGCGAAAGGCGGAGGGAATGGCCTATAAGCTGAAGCGACCTATATAAACAGCACGATGCCGGGCGAGGCTGGAGCAGGCCCCTTTCGTCCGGCATCTGCTTATCTCCCAACAATGAGCCAGAAGGGCGTGGTAATGCCGTGGAGCAATCAAGGTGGCGGTGGCGGCGGTTGGAAAGGGGGCGGCGGCGGTGGCGGCGGCCCCTGGGGGCAGGGCCCCTCCGGCGGCGGCGGCGGCCAGCAGCCTGATCTCGAGGAGCTTCTGCGGCGCAGCCAGGATCGCTTGAAGCAGGTCATGCCGGGTTCGGGCATTCCGGGTCCGCTGCTCTTCCTGCTCGCGGCGATCGGGATCGCGGTCGCCGGCTTTTATGCCTTTACGTTCCGCGTGCAGCCCGATGAGCTTGGCGTCGTCCTCCGTTTCGGCGAGTTCGTCCGCCAGGAGCCGCCGGGCCTGCATTTCCGCCTGCCCTATCCGATCGAGGAGGTGCGCCTCCCGAAGGTGACGCGCAAGAACACCATCGAGGTGGGCTTCCGCTCGAGCGTCGTGCGGCGCGGCAGCACCGGGACGACCAACGTTCCCGAGGAAAGCGGCATGCTGACCGGCGACGAGAACGTGGTCGAGGTGCCGTTCGTCGTCATCTGGCGCATTCAGGATGCCGAGAAGTATCTGTTCCGCATCCAGAATCCCGAATCGACCGTGAAGGATGTCGCCGAGAGCGCCATGCGCGAGGTGGTCGGCAAGAGCGACTTCGAGCGCATTCTGACGACGGAGCTCGGACAGGTGCGCACGAACGTCCAGAGGCTCATGCAGGAGACTCTCGACAACTACCAGTCGGGCATCATCATCGACGAGGTCTCGCTCCAGCGCGTGTTCCCGCCGTCCACAGTGGCTGACGCCTTCCGCGACGTCCAGGCGGCCAAGATCGACCTCGAGACGCTCAAGAACCAGGCACAGGCTTACGCCAGCAAGATCGTGCCCGAGGCGCGCGGTGCCGCCGATCGCATCATCGCGGAGGCTGAAGCCTACAAGAAGCAGACCGTCGAGGAGGCGATCGGCCAGGCGTCCCGCTTCGGCGCCGTGCTCGCCGAGTACCAGAAGGCCCCCGAGGTCACACGCCAGCGCCTCTACCTAGAGACGATGGAGCGCGTGCTCGGCGGTGCCGACAAGATCATCCTGGACAACAAGGGCGGCTCGGGCGTCGTGCCCTATCTCCCCCTTGATCAGCTGCAGCGCAAGCCGCAAGGAGCGAAGTGACGATGCGCGCCATTTTCTCCTTCCTCATCGCGCTGTTCGTCGGTGCGGCGCTACTGGCCTATTTTGCGCTCTTCATCGTGCACCAGAACGAGCAGGCACTCGTCCTTGAGTTCGGCAAGCCGAAGCGGATCATCGATCGCGCCGGCCTGCACTGGAAGATCCCGGTCGTCGAGACGGTCGAGTATTTCGACAAGCGCATTCTCGACCTCGACATGACGCCGCAGGAAGTTCCCGCGGCGGACCAGAAGTTGCTGCTCGTCGATGCGTTCGCGCGCTACCGCATCAAGGATCCGCTGAAGTTTTACCAGGCGGTGACCAGCGAGTACTACGTGCCGCAGCGCTTCGGGCCGATCGTGCAGTCCACGCTTCGTCGCGTGCTCGGCACCGCGAGCTTCATAGACATCGTGCGCAACCGGCGCGAGGAGCTGATGAAGCAGATCGCGGCCGAGGTGAACAAGCAAGGTCAGGAGTTCGGGCTCGAGGTCGTGGACGTCCGGATCAAGCGCGCCGACCTGCCGGAGAAGAATCTCCAGAGCGTGTATGATCGCATGAAGGCGGACCGCTTCAAGGAGGCGGAGGAGCTCCGCGCCGAGGGCCGCGCCGCCGCCAACAAGATCCAGGCCGATGCCGATCGCGATTCGATCACCATTCGCGCCGAGGCACGCCGGCGGGCCGATCAGATGCGAGGCGAGGGTGATGCCGAGCGCAACCGGATCTTCGCCGAAGTGTTCAATCGCGACCCGGCTTTCTTCTCGTTCTACAGGTCCATGCAGGCCTATGAGCAGGGGATAAAGTCGAGCGACACGCGGATGCTGCTGTCGCCCGACAGCGAGTTCTTCCGCTACTTCACGAGCCCGACGGGCGGCGCGACGGGAACACCGACACCGGCACCGCAGCCTTCCGGGCAGAGATGAGCGATCTCGTCGCGGCCCTCGGTCTGGTCCTCGTCATTGAGGGCCTGCTGTGGGCCGCGTTCCCCGGCATGGGGACGCGGCTCCTGCAAGCAATCGCCGAATCGCCCGAGGCTGTCGTGCGTATCTCCGGCGTGTTCGCGATCGCCCTCGGCGTCGCCATCGTCTGGCTCGTGCGGGGATGAGTATCGCAAGCGCGACATAGAAAAAGGGCCGCCCACGAGGCGGCCCTTTCCATTTGTGTGACGTCGGAACCGGAGATCGTCAGAAGCGGATGCGGGTGCCGGCGGAGATGAGGTGAAGGTCCTCGAACTGTGCGAGATCCTGCATGGGCCCGCTCATCGAGTAGTTCTTGTAGGCCAGCCAGAACTCCATGGCTGCGGCGTCCACGTGCTGGACGACGCCAACGCCCCAGTGGACGAGCTTGTCGCCGCTGCCGCCGTACGCCGAGACGGTCACCGTCTCGAACGGGCCGATTTCACCAAGCGACGCACTGAAGTTCGTGTCCTGCCCGGCGCCCTTCCACTCGCTGTACTCGCCGTAGAGCACGGTGTCGCCGATGCCCATGAAGTTCCGCGCGATGCCGCCCGAGAGATAGAAGAAGCTCGCTTCGTAGCTCGGAGAATTGCCGCGCTGAGCAGTGAGGCTGTCCGGCCCGAACCAGTTCCAGTCGACGTCGATGCTCGAAGCAACGGCATCCTGGTTCTTCATGTCACGCCAGCCGGCGGCGCCCGTAAAGAACAGGCCGGTCGGCATGTGCCGGACCGACAGCGAGCCGGCGAGCTGCTCGAGCTTCTTGTTGCACTGGCTGGTGCAAGTCATTCCGCCGACCGGACCGTCGTACTCGGAGCGAACGCTGTAGCCGAGGGCACCGGCGAGACGGATGCCGTTGAACTCACCGGCATAGCGCACGGCCGCATCCCAGTAGTCGTCCTCGCCCCACGATACGCCGAGCGTGAAGCCGGCGATGGTCGGCGTGCGATACTGGATGTGCTGATTGCGCTCGTTCAGCCAGTCGCCCGACGACCCCTGGAAGAATCCGCCCCAAGTGCCCGAGTCGAGATAGCCGTTGCCTGTGAAGCCTTGCAGCCGGCGGCTGAAGAGACGCATGCCGTTCGAGTGCAGGCGCACGTCGTTGCTCGCTGCCATTCCCTTGCCGGCGAGGTCGACCAGGATCGCGTTGTTCGCGGCCGTCGAGCCATGCCCGATCGATACGCGGCCAAGGCGGCTGTGCTCGACCCATGCCATCGCTTCGCGCAGGTTGTGGCCCGTGCCGCCGGCATCGTCACCGGCAGTGCCATTGACGGTCATGCCGTTGCCGTTGCCCTGGTTGACGCTTCCGGACGAGCTGGCGAAGGCCTCGAACTCGTAGAGGAAGCCGGCCGTGATCTCGGGCGAGATCCGAGCTGCACCGGTCATCCTCCAGCGCGAATTCGAGGTGCCGGGACCCGCCACATAGACGTCGCTCTTGTTGCCGTCGTCCCAGTACAGGAGCTCCTGTGAGATCTGGCCCGAGATGGCGAGAGTGACCTTGCGATTGCCCTTGCGAACGGTCGTCGCCTCGAGCTCGGCAACGCGCTCCTCGAGATCGGCGCAGCAGTTTCCACCGAGGTCCGCCGCCGTCGCGGGGCTCATACCCACGATCAGCGCGGCGACGGCGGCCATCGAAATGCGACTGAGTGTCGTCATCGATCCCCCATTCATGTTTCTCGTCTCCATTTTTCAAATGCTTCCAGCGCGGAAGCAGAGTGCGCAGCCCGGCGGCTGGTGGCTCACGCTCCTTCGGGGCCGCACGCACGCGCCTCGAGCGCACGCCGTCACGAAGGAACGCGTTGGAAACAAACGCGGATACTCGACTGGGTACGCGGTCCGCGGCAGGACCAGATGAGCACCGGGCTTGCTTCCTGCGCCGCGATCTTCCGGGCGTGGGTTGAGGCCCCTCCCGGCGGATCGCCCGACGAGCCCTCGACTGGAGGACTCGCCGTCGCCGCAACTAACAGTTGTGTGGTAGAATAAATGCGCGCGCCCCGCAAACGCATTGCGTGCATCAAATCAAGTTAGACAACCTAAGGTGGATTTCCTGCAACAGTGCGTGTGTCCAGCACCTTGGTGCACGCAGTGGGCGAGTCGGCAGGCAAGGCAGGAGCTACAACCGAATTCGCGTCACGAGGGCGCGCAGCAAAAGGCCCTGCTCGCTGAAGCGGGCAGGGCCGTTGGTTGATCGTGGGGCCGTCTGGCGGGCGCGCTACGCCGGCATCGAGGTCTCGACGAGGCGGGCCCAGTAGGAGACGCCCGCAGGAATGGCTTCGTCGTTGAAGTCATACGCGGGATGATGGACGCCCGCCGTATCGCCGTTGCCGATGAAGATGAAGGCGCCCGGCCGCGCTTCGAGCATGTAGGCGAAGTCCTCGCCGCCGAGGACGGGCGGCGCGTTGTCGTTGACGGCCGTGTCGCCCGAGACCTCGCGGGCCACCTTAGCCGCGACGCGGGTCTGGGCCTCGTGGTTCACGGTGACAGGGTAGCCGTCCGAGTAGGTGAGTGTGATTTTCGCGCCGTGCGCCTTGGCGATGCCGTCGCAGATCTCGGCGATGCGCTTTTTGACGAGCGTGCGGATTTCCTCCTTGAGCGTACGCACCGTACCCTGCAGCTTCGCCGTCTGCGGGATGACGTTCATCGCGTCGCCGGCATGGAACATGGTCACGGAGACGACGGCGGAGTGCACCGGATCGACGTTGCGGGCGACGATCGTCTGCAGCGCGGCGTGAAGCTGGCAGCCGATGGCAACGGGATCGATGCCGAGATGGGGCTTCGCTGCGTGCGTGCCGACGCCCTCGATGAGAAATTCGATACGGTCGGAAGCGGCGAGCAGCGGCCCCGGACGCGTGGCGAAGGCGCCGACGGGAAGGCCCGGCGCGGTATGCATCCCGTAGACTTCCTGCACGCCGAAGCGGTCCATCATGCCGTCGTCGACCATGGCCTTCCCGCCGGCCCCGCCTTCCTCGGCGGGCTGGAAAATGACGACGGCGGTGCCGTCGAAGTTGCGCGTCTCGGCAAGGTATTTCGCGGCGCCGAGCAGCATGGCCGTGTGGCCGTCATGGCCGCAGGCGTGCATGGCGCCGGGGATCTTCGAGGCATGCGGAAGGCCCGTCAGCTCCTGCATGGGAAGCGCGTCCATGTCCGCCCGCATCCCGATCACGCGGCCGGACTTGTTCGTCTTGCCGCGAATGACGCCGACAACGCCCGTGCGGCCGATTCCCGGCACGACCTCGTCGCAGCCGAACTCGACGAGCTTGTCCTTCACCAGCGCCGCCGTGCGGTGGACTTCATAGAGGATTTCCGGGTGCGCATGGATGTCCCTGCGCCATTCGGTGATCTCTTCCTTGAGTGCCGAGACGCGATTGATGACGGGCATGGAGTCCTCGAGGTGTTGGCGTGCGCAGATTGGATATTCCGGAGTGCGCGGGCATGAAACGCCTTCGGCCGCCGCCGGTCAACGGGATCGGATGCCGCCTGGGCTGCAAGCCGCGCAATCCGGGGTCGCGTCGAGGGGCCTCAAGCCGGTGCCTGCTCGGCGACCTTGTGGAATTCGGCCCTTAGCCTCATCGCGAGCATTCCCGGCTCCCCATTGCCGACCGGCCGGCCGTCGATCGAGGTCACGGGCATGACGATGCTCGTCGCCGACGTGATGAAGGCTTCGCGCGCCGATTGCGCTTCCTCGATGGTGAACGGACGCTCCACGACGGGAATGCCTTCGCGGGCGAGCACATCGAGCAGCGTCGCGCGGGTGATGCCCGGCAGCACGGCCTTGTCGAGCGCGCGCGTGACGAGCTTTCCCTCGCGATCGAGGATCCAGACGTTGGCCGAGGCGCCTTCGGTGACATAGCCGTCGGCATCGACGAACCACGCGTCGTTGGCGCCGCTTTCCTTGGCGCGCTGCTTGGCCATGCTGGCCGGGAGCAGCATTACGGTCTTGATGTCGCAATTGGCCCAGCGGACGTCGGGCGTGCTCTGGATGGCAATGCCCTTGGCGGCCTGGGCCTCGCCCTTCGCCGGAGCCATGCGGCGCGCGAGGCAGATCACGGTCGGCAGCGTATCGGCGGCGGGGAAGAAGAAGTCGCGTTTGGCGACGCCGCGCGAGACCTGGAGATAGACGAGGCCGTTGCGTACGCGATTGCGCCGGATCGTTTCGCGCAGCACGCGTCCCCAGGCCGCGCGGCTCATCGGCAGCGGGATCGTGATCGCGCCGAGCGAGCGTTCGAGGCGCGCGAGGTGGCGCGTCTCGTCGATCAAATGCCCTTCGCGCACCTCGATGACCTCGTAGACCGCGTCGGCGAACTGGTTGCCGCGGTCCTCCGGATGGATCGCCGCCTCGGCATAGGGCAGGTAGCGGCCATTCACGTAGACGATGCGGGTCATCGGTCCTCCGGGAGGATTGGGTGGAGCGCTTGGGTGGTCAGAAGAATTCGATCGAGACGCGGAAGAGCTGCTCGACATCGCGCACGTTGTCGGCGGTAGCGAAGAGGATCACGCGATCCTTCACCTGGATCTGCGTGTCGCCGTCGGGAATGATCACCTTGCCCCCTCTGACGATCGCACCGACGCGTACGCCGTCGAGCTGCGGGAGGTCCTTGAGCGCCTTGCCGATAATGGGCGCGGTTTCCAAAGCCTCGGCCTCCATGAGCTCGCCGGCGCCGCCGGTAACGCTGTGCACGGCGAGAATGCGCCCGCGGCGCACATGCTGGAGGATGCGGCTGACGGTGACGACACGGGGATTGATCTCCGAATCGATGTCGAAGGAGCGGATGACGCTCGCATAGCCCGAGCTGTTGACGAGACAAAGGCTGCGCGCGGCACCGAGCTGCTTTGCGAGCGCGCAGCAGAGGATGTTGACCTGATCGTCGTTGGTGAGCGCCACGATCGTATCGGCGCTGGTGATCTCGGCCTCGCGGAGCAGCTCCTCCGAGAGCGCATTCCCATGCAGGACGACCGTCCGTTCGAGGTGATCGGCGATCTCGATGGCGCGGGCGCGGCTCGCCTCGATCACTTTGACGCGGACGCCGGAGTGGCGCCGCTCGAGCTCGCGCGCGACATAGACGCCGACATTGCCCCCCCCCGCGATCACGACGCGACGCGTCGGCGCCTCGGCCTGCCCGAAGATGCCGAGCGTGCGGGCCACCTGGCCGGTGGGACTGACCACGTAGATATCATCGCCCTCGGCAATGTGATCGTCGCTGTGCGGCACGATGATCTCGCCATTGCGCTGGATGGCGACGACGATGGCCGGGAGATCCGGGAAGAGCTCGGAGAGCTGGCGGAGCGGCGTGTCGAGGACGGGGCAGTCGCTGTCGCAGGTAAGGCCCATCGAGGTCACGGCGCCATCCGCGAAGCTCACCGTATCGAAGGCGCCGGGCAGCGACAGGCGTCTCAGCACCATCTCGCCGACCTCGCGCTCGGGCGAGATGATGACGTCGATGCCCATGCCGCCGCGACTGAACAGCTTCGCCCATTGCTTGTCGAGATAGGTCTGCGAGCGCACGCGCGCGATCTTGGTCGGCACGTCGAAGATCGTGCCGGCGATCTGGGCCGCGACCATGTTGACCTCGTCGTGGAGGGTCACCGCGATGATCATGTCGCAGTCGCGCGCGCCGGCCCGTTCGAGCACATCGGGATGGGCGCCGTTGCCGACGAACGCGCGCGCTTCTAGCGTGTCGTTGACTTTCTGGACGAGGTCGGCGCGCACGTCGATCATGGTGACGTCGTTGCCCTCGGTCGAGAGCTGCTCGGCAATGCCGTAGCCGACCTGGCCGGCGCCGCAGACGAGTACTTTCATGGGATGGGAGCCTCCGGGGGCGCCATGGTCGGACCGGTCTACAGCCTCGGTCGCCTGCGGACAACGCGGAGAAACGCGATCTGCACGGCTCCCATGCGGGTCAGACCGGCGCGCCGGAGCGCTGGGCCTTCACGGCGGCGTAGTAGGCCCACAGCAGCCGTGCCGCCACCCCGCGCCAGGGGCGCCAGCGCTCGGCCATTTCCTCGAGCTCGGCGAGCGTCAGGCGGTCGCCCTGCTTGGCGGCAATGGCAGCCGCGATCTGCAGCGCGAGATCGCCGGCGGCGAAGGCATCGGCCCGGCCCAGGCAGAACAGGAGGTAGACGTCGGCCGTCCAGGGGCCGATGCCGCTGACCTGCCGCAGACTTTCGTGAACCACGGCTTCCGGCGCCGTTTGCAGCGCATCGAGGTCGAGCTGGCCCGAAGCGACGGCTGTAGATATCGCGCGCAGCGTCCTGATCTTGCCGCCCGAGAGGCCCGCCCCGCGCAGGACGATATCCGATGCTGCCAGGACCTTGGCGGCATCGAGCGGCCGCAGGGCTTCCTCGAAACGTCCCCAGATAGCGGCGGCGCTGGCGATCGAGAGCTGCTGGCCAACGATGATGCGCGCGAGGCCCTCGAAACCCGGCTCGCGGCGACGCAAGGGCGGATCGCCGGCAATATCGTGAGCATGGCGCAGGATTGCGCACTTGCGCCTCAGCGCGCGGACGCCGGCCCGCACATGGTCGTCGGTTTCGATGATGAGGATGGGGCGCTTCTTGGCGGCGGGCATCGGCGGCTCTGATCGCTTGGCCGGGTCTTGAACCGGGCGGCGGGAGCCTGCCAGAGCACGCGGGTTTATGGAAGGCCGGATCGGTGCCTTCAGCGCACACTCCTGACATTGCTGCTGCCCGAGCGCCGCCAGCCCTGGCTCGCGCGGTCGACGAGCATGAACTCGGCGAGGTTCTCGAGCGTGATGATGCCGATAACTTTCTCGCTGTCGTCGATAACGCCGACGAGGGGTTTGCCGCTCGAATGCAGGAGTTCGGCGGCCTCCGACAGCGGCGCCCGGTAGCCTATCGTCGGGATGTCGCGCTCCATGACATCGAGCACGGGCGTGTCCGGGCCGCTCGACGAGAGGGCGCGGATCATGCCATCGCGGGTCAGCACGCCGCGGAGCTTGCCGGCACCGTCGGTGATTGGGAACTCACGCTGCGTCGTGCCGAGGAGCGCGCTCACGGCGTCATTGACGCTGGCGTTCGTCTCGAGGTGCGTGAACGACGTGATGGTGGCATCGCGCATGCTGGCGCGTTTAGTCGCGTCTCCGAGCTCGACGGCATAGGTCTCATGACTCGCGGCGAGAAAAACGAAGAGCGCGATGAAGATCAGCAGCGGGTTGCCGAAGAGTCCGAGGAAGCCGAGCCCGAAGGCGGCCGCCTGCCCGATGCGGGCCGCGATCCGGGTCGCCGTGACCTTGTCGAGCTTGTAGGAGAGCAGCGCCTTGAGCGCCCGCCCGCCGTCCATGGGAAAGGCCGGGAGCAGGTTGAACACCACGAGCACGATGTTGATGTAGGCGAGGCGCGAGACGAAATCGATGTTCTGGATGGCGGCCGGATCGGCCTCGTTGCTGCCGAAGCTGGCGCCGAAAAAGGCGATGAGCACGAACGCGATCACGACGTTCACCGCGGGGCCGGCAAGCGCGATCAGCAGCTCCTGCGTGGGATTGTCCGGCATGCGCTCGATGCTGGCGACGCCGCCGATCGGCAGCAGGATGATGTCGCGCGTGCCGATGCCGAACCGGCGGGCCATGAGCACGTGGCCGTACTCGTGCGCCAGGACGCAGGCGAAGATGGCCACGATGAAGCCGACGGCCCCGATCGCGGCCCCCGTCCCGCCCTGCGCGCCGGCAACCAGCCCGAACCAGGCCAGCAGCAGGAAGAAGGTGAGGTGAATGCGAACCTCGGTCCCGGCGATGCGGCCGAGAGATATCGACCAACCCATCATGCGCAGTCCGATCCTCGGGAGCTCATTCCGCTAACAAGCTTAGCAGATGCGGCGGTGTGCTGCGACCCGGCGGGACGCAATTCATGGTCGCGGACAACGTCATTATGCGGCGCACAAACTGTCTGTGTCCATGAGACGCGGTGAGTCGCCGTCTTTTGCTCAGATTAGTGCTTAACTGCGGTTAGAAAACTTCTAAATAACAGCCAGTTAGCTCGAAGCGATCTCAGCGCGTGCTGCGGTGCGGGCGGGGCGCTTATCCACAGATCGAAGCTGAGTCAAGAAGGTACGTGCAAAAAGTGGGGCGATGCTGTATATATCTCAGGCGACAGTGCTGCTTGTCAGGGCGGGACGAGGGGCAATGTCGCGAAGAGTCGGCATGGTGTGGCGTGCCGGTGTGCGGGGTGTGTCCATGTTAGTCAAGCCCATGATCATGGTGATCGTCTCGGCGTTGCTCGGCCCCGCTATGGGTGTTGGGCTCTTTCTTTTGATGCAGGTCCACTGAGACCGGCCGATGATCCAATCCCGATAAAGATCCATCCTGACCGGATGGGCTGAGCCTATTGGCTTTTGCGGCGCCGCTGAAAGCGCGCGTCATTTCTCCCGCTTTTCTCCGGTGGCGTAACGCGAGCGATCGCTGTCGATCGCCTCGCGAATGCTCTGCGCGAGCTTCGCCTGGCGATAGGGCTTCATCAGCACCTTGATCCGCAGTGCATCGACCTCGCCGGCGTCGATCAGGCCGCCGGCATAGCCCGTGGTCAGCAGTACCGCGATTTCGGGATGCGTGACGCGCAGGTTCTGGGCGAGCTCCAACCCTGAGATCCCGCCCGGCATCATGTAGTCCGTGAAGACGACAGCCGGGCGCATGCCGTCCTCGATGGCCTTGAGTGCGGCCCTGGCATCGCCGACAGCCTCGACCTCGTAGCCGAGCGCCTGAAGGCGCTGGACGGTAAGCCGGCGCACGTTGGCATCGTCCTCGACGGCCAGCACCAGCTCGCCGCGTCCGAGCGGCAGCGGCTCGTCGCTGCGCGCTGCCGGCGCCATGGTGCCGTCTTCCTCGGCGCGCGGCAGGTAGATGCGAACAGTCGTGCCCCTCCCGATCTCACTGTAGAGCGTCGCGTGTCCGCCCGACTGGCGCGCAAAGCCATAGACCGAGGCGAGCCCGAGCCCGCTGCCCTTGCCCGGCCCCTTGGTCGTGAAGAACGGCTCGAAGGCGCGCTCGGCAACGTCTGCCGACATGCCGTGGCCGTTGTCGGTGACCGACAGCACGACGTATTGCCCGATGGACAGGCCGGGGATGAGCTCCGTGCCCGCGGCATCGAGCGTCGCGTTGCGCGTCTCGACGACAATGCGGCCGCCGACCGGCATGGCATCGCGGGCGTTGATCACGAGGTTGACGATCGCCGTCTCGATCAGCCCCGGATCGGCGCGCGTCATCCACAGATCCGATGCCGGCATGACGTCGAGCACGATGTTGGCGCCGATCGTGCGCCGCAGCAGGTCCGCAACGGCCGTGACCATGCTGTTGAGCGAGATCTTCTGGCTTTCGAGGTGCTGGCGGCGGGCGAACGTGAGCAGGTGATCGGTGAGCTGCGCCCCTTTCTCGGCCGCCTCCTTGACATCCAGCAGGAGCTCGAGCTGGGCATTGTCCGAAAGGCGCGGCTCGAGCAGCTCGAGGTTGCCGACGATCACCGTCAGCAGGTTGTTGAAGTCGTGCGCGATGCCGCCGGTGAGCTGGCCGATGGCTTCCAGGCGCTGGGCGGTGCGCGTCGCCGTCTCGCGCTTCAGCTCGCGCGTCACGTCCCGCACCAGGGCGACATAGCCGACGCCGTGATCGGCGCCGTCGCGCACTTGCGACCACACCGCCTCGCCCGGGAAGCGCTCGCCGTTCCGGCGCCGGAAATTCGCGATGATAGGAGCCTGCGGCTGTTGTTGCTGGCGCTCGAGCGAGGGCGCTGTCGCCGTGTGCTGCGCCGCTTCCTCCGCGTCGTCGAACAGCATGGTGATGGGCTGGCCGGTCACCTCCGCGGACTCATAGCCGAAGATGCGCGCGAATGCCGGGTTCGCCACCTGGATGTTGCGGTCCATGTCGGTGACGACGAAGGCGTCCGGCACGCTGTCGAAGATCGATTGGAAGAGGGCTTCCTCGCGGGCGAGCTGGCGTTCGGCCAGCCGCTGCCGGCGCAGGTCCACCATGATGCCGGTGAAGTAGATCGCGCCTCCGTCCTCGAACTGGCCGACGGAGAGGTGCACGGGGACGCTCGAACCGTCCTTGTGCTGGCCGACAACCTCGCGGCCGATGCCGATGATGCGCTGCTCGCCGGTCGCGAGGTAGCGCGCGATGAAGCCGTCGTGCGCGCGCGCGAGGTCGGCCGGCATGAGGACCGACACGTTGCGGCCGATGATCTCGGCCTCCTCGTAGCCGAACATGCGCTCGGCAGCCGGGTTGGCGCCCTGGACAATGCCGCGGACGTCGATCGTGACGATCGCCGAGACGGCAGAATTCAGAATGGCCCTGAGGCGCGCCGCATCGTTCGGTGTCGTGCTCATCAGGGCGTATTTACAGGGCCGCTGACGCGCGTTCAAGGTGTTGGTCAGGACGCTCCGCGTGTCAGGCGGCCGTGCCCCGGGTCGGCGCATCGGGGAGCGTATCGAGTGCGCCGTCGGGAAGGCGCTCGGCGCCATCGCCGCACCAGTTCGAGAGGACGAGCTCGAGGTCGTCGCGCTCGAAAGGCTTGGCGAGATAGTCGTCCATGCCGCCGTCGAGACAGCGCTGGCGATCCTCGCTGAAGGCGTTCGCGGTAAGGGCGACGATCGGGGGCCGACGCTGGCCGGCGACCTCGAACATTTCCCGGATGAGGCGCGTTGCCTCGAGGCCGTCGACCTCGGGCATGAGCACGTCCATGAACACGAGATCGAAGCGCGGTGCCGCCCCCGTCAGTGTTGCATGCAGCTTTTCGACGGCTTCGCGGCCGTTGGTCGCGCGCTCGACGCGGCACCCGGAGCGCTCGATCATGCGGATGGCGAGCAGCGCGTTGATGTCGTTGTCCTCGGCAAGGAGGACGCGGATGCCGCTCTGCTCTTCGGACGTAGGATCC
The DNA here is from genome assembly GCA_023387235.1 of Pseudomonadota bacterium. Lineage (GTDB taxonomy): Bacteria > Pseudomonadota > Alphaproteobacteria > Rhizobiales > Hyphomicrobiaceae. Next base: position 1,366 of record JAEWIJ010000265.1, on the reverse strand, counting down.
GCCGCCGGGATGTCGCGGCGCGGCGTTGCCGTGGCCGGGCGCTGATGAGACCCGCGTGCCATCACCTGCGTCACGATCGAGGAGGGCCGCACCGGGCGGACGAGATAGGCATCGAAGCCGCTCGCCTTGAAGGCCGGCAGCGACGGCCGGCTCGACGGCTCGATGAGGACGACGCCGCGCACGCGCTCCTTTTCGCCGTCGCGCAAGCCTTCGAGCAGATGGCGCGCCGACTCGACGCCGCTCTCGCCACCGATCAGAAGCGCACTGAAGCGTCGCGCCTGTACCTTGGGGCCACGCGTGAGCCGATGGGCATCGGCAACGCTGCTCTCGACGGCGTCGAAGCCGAGCGAGCGCAGGACCTCGGCGACGATGCGCCGCTCTACAGGGCCGTCGAGCGCGACGAGAATGACCTGCGGCTCGCCGGCGCGCGTCGGGACATCGAGCACCGGCCGGCTCAGCGGCATCACGCCGACCGGCAGGCTCAGCGTGAACGTCGAGCCGATGCCGAGGGCACTCGTCACGGCGATATCGCCGTTCATGCCGCGCGCGAGGCGCCGCGATATCGCGAGCCCGAGGCCTGTGCCGCCGCGCTGACGGCGCACGGCCTCGTCGGTCTGCTCGAACTCGCTGAAGAGCGTCGGCAGCGTGCTCTCGGCCATGCCGATGCCGGTATCGGTGATGCGGATCGACAGGCGCACGGTCGCGCCCGAAGGCTCGGCTTCGCCATTCACGCGGACGGCGATGCCGCCCCGGTCGGTGAACTTGATGGCATTGCCGATGAGATTGAGGAGGATCTGGCGCAGCCGCATGGCATCGCCGATGACGAGCTTCGGTAGCGAGGGCTCGATCCACCACGCGAGATCGAGCTTCTTCTCGCTCGCCTTGGGCTGCAGCAGCTCTACGGCGGATTCGATGCACTGATCGAGCTCGAAGGGCTCGGCCGCGATCTCGAGCTTGCCGGCTTCGATGCGCGAGAAGTCGAGGATCTCGTCGATGAGCGCAAGCAGTGTGCGGGCGGATTCCTCGATCGCGCGCGCATATGTCCGCTGGTCGGCACTGAGGGGCGTTTCCGCAAGCAAGCTCGACATGCCGAGAATGCCGTTCATTGGCGTGCGGATCTCGTGGCTCATGGTCGCTAGGAAGCGCGACTTCGCGCGGTTCGCGGTCTCGGCGGCATCGCGGGCCGTCTCCAGCTCCTGCTCGATGCGCCGCTGGTCGGTGATATCGCGTCCGACGCGCTGGATCTCGGTGCCGAGGCCGTCGATGGTCGGCGCGGTCTGCTGCTCGAAGGCGAACCAGCGCGGACCGATCGGCGTCAGCAGTCTGAGCTCGAAAGGTGGTGTGATGGCTGCGGGTGGGTTCTCGG
>JAEWIJ010000057.1 GCA_023387235.1 Pseudomonadota bacterium | reverse complement strand
CCATCCCCGTCGATAAGCCCGATCACTTCTGCTACACGCTGAAGGAGCCCGTCGGCCCGTGCGTGTTCATCACGCCGTGGAATTCGCCGCTCATGCTCGTCGGCTGGAAGCTCGCGCCGGCATTGGCTGCGGGCTGCACCGTCGTCATCAAGCCGAGCGAGTTCACATCGGCTTCCCTCCTCGAATTCATGAAGCTCGTCGTTGAAGAGGCGGGCGTGCCGCCGGGTGTGATCAATGTCGTGACAGGCTTCGGCGCCGTCGTCGGCGAGCCTCTGGTGACACATCCGAAGATCGCCAAGGTCGCCTTCACGGGCGGCACCGCGACCGGCGCGCGCGTGAACGAGCTTGCCGCGCGGAGCTTCAAGAAGGTGTCGCTCGAACTCGGCGGCAAGTCGCCGAACATCATGTTCGACGATTGCATTCTGGACGAGGCCGTGAATGGCGCGATCTCGGGCATCTTCGCGGCGACGGGTCAGACGTGCATTGCCGGCTCGCGCCTGCTCGTGCAGGAGAGCATCCACGACAAGTTCGTCGAGAAGCTGGTCGAGGTGGCGAAGTCGGCGAAGCTCGGCAACCCGCAGCTTTTCGAGACGCAGGTCGGCCCGGTGACGACGCCGCCGCAGTACCAGAAGATTCTCGGCTATATCGATATCGCCAAGGGCGAGGGCGCTAAGTGCGTCCTCGGCGGCGGTCCGGCAACTAAGGAAGAGGGCGGCGGCAAGTACTTCGTCAAGCCGACGATCTTCACGGGCGTGAACAACCAGATGCGCATCGCGCAGGAAGAAGTTTTCGGGCCGGTTCTCTCGGTGATCAAGTTCAAGGACGAGGCCGAGGCCATCCAGATCGCGAACGACATCGCCTATGGCCTGGGCTCGGGCGTGTGGACCCAGTCCGTGCGCCGCGCGACGATGATGGCGCAGAAGATCAAGGCCGGCACCGTGTGGGTGAATACGTACCGTGCGGTGTCCTTCACGATGCCGTTCGGCGGTTACAAGGCCTCGGGTCTCGGCCGCGAGAACGGTGCCGAGGCCATCGAGGGCTACCTGCAGACGAAGAGCGTGTGGATCAACAACGCGGTCGGCGGTGGCGGCAACCCATTCGTCATGAAGACGGCATCGAACAGCTAGACGGCGCAGGCCGGATGTTTCGAAGGGCGCGCGTCACGTCCGGCGCGTGCCCTTTGCATTTCAACCGGCGGCGTCAGATACAACTATCGAGTCCGTGCTTGTAGATCATGCACACTTGGCCCGTCGGCAGACGGCAACGTGCACCAACCCAGAGAAAACCTTCGCAAGCCGGAAAATTGCCGCGGATCGGCTCGTAGACCCGCCGCGAGCCCCTGCGCGCATTGGGCACTGGCCCTGGCGGCCGGTTGACGCCCGTTGGATCGATGCGGAGAAATCCGTTGTAGAGATCCTGGGCGCCGCCCGGCGCCGCCGAATTCAGAAGCGCGGCTACTGCAAGTGCGCCCGCCAGCACGATTTTACGCATGACATTGCCCTTTCGCTCTCGCCTGCACGGGGGGCCGCGGCGGCGGAATTCAACCGCGACGTCGCGTGGTCCGAAAGGGCGGAGGCTCGGGCAAAGAAAAAAGCCCGCGGTCGGGGGGAGACCGCGGGCTATCACGTGACGCCTCTATGGGGGGGATAGGTGGGACGGCGCCACGATTTCAGTGTGTCTATATGCACTCATCTTGCGGAAAACTGCAAGGCCTGCCGCGAAAAATTGTTTACAAAGTATGAATTCTGGTGCAGGCCGTTAAACAATTTTACATTGCGTGCCACGTTAAATACACGTCCTGATTGACAAAAGCTCCGTGCAAACCACTGCGCGGTTGCCGGGACAGCCCGTAGAGATCGCCGCAGCAACCTGATTTTGAGACGGGCGCATACCAACCATCCAGTGCGCGGCTCCATCGAATTTTCTCCCGATCGCGGGCTGCACGCTGCCGAATTTTCCGCATTGCCTGCCCTCGCACGCGCGCTATGAACTGTCGCTACATGAACAATCACGTCGGGAAGCCTCGGTTCATGACCGAGCGCGCTCCGGCAAAGAGCGGGCGGGGAGGCAACGAATGGCCGCTGAAGGCACCTACGACTACATCATCGTCGGCGCAGGGACGGCGGGCTGCCTGCTCGCCAATCGCCTTTCGGCCGATCCGAGCCAGCGCGTGCTGCTGCTCGAAGCCGGTGGTCGCGACAACTATCACTGGATCCATATCCCGGTCGGCTACCTCTATCTCATGGGCAATCCCCGCGCCGACTGGGGCTATGCAACGGCTGCCGAGCCCGGACTCAACGGTCGCTCCCTGGGCTACCCGCGCGGCAAGGTGCTCGGCGGGTGCTCCTCGATCAACGGCATGATCTACATGCGCGGGCAGGCACGCGATTACGATGGTTGGCGACAGATGGGCAATCCCGGCTGGGGCTGGGACGACGTGCTTCCCTACTTCCGCCGTCACGAGGACCAGTGGGCACTCGAACCGGATGCGTTCGAGGAGCTTCACGATCGCGGCGGCGAATGGCGCATCGAGAAGCCACGCATTTCCTGGGAGATTCTAGACGCCTTCCGTGAGGCCGCCGCCGAGGCAGGCATCCCGAAGATCGAGGACTTCAATCGCGGCAGCAACGAGGGCTGCGGCTACTTCCACGTCAATCAGCGCTCGGGCGTTCGCTGGAACACGTCGAAAGGGTTTCTGCGGCCGGCCAAGGGTCGCCCAAACCTCACGATCGCGACGCACGCGACCGTGCATCGCCTGGAGATGTCCGGCCGCCGCGTGACGGGCGTCGCCTTCCATCAGTACGGTGCCATGCGGCAGGCGAACGCGCGGCGCGAGGTCGTGATGGCGGCGGGCGCCATCGGCACGCCGCAGATCCTTCAGCTCTCCGGCATCGGTCCCGGCGCGCTGCTGCAGCAGCACGGCATTGCCATGCGCCACGAACTCAAGGGCGTGGGCGAGAACCTGCAGGATCATCTGCAGATTCGCTGCGCCTACAAGGTCCAGGGCGTCAAGACGTTGAACGAGCGCTACCAGAGCCTCGTACAGCGCGCCAACTTCGCGCTCGAGTACGCACTCTTCCGGCGCGGTCCCATGACCATGGCGCCCTCGCAGCTCGGTGCCTTCACGCGCTCCGATCCCTCGCGCGATACGCCCAACATCCAGTACCATGTGCAGCCGCTGACGCTGCCGAAGTTCGGCGAGCCGCTCGATCCTTTCCCTGCCTTCACGGCGAGCGTGTGTAACGTGCGCCCGACGAGCCGCGGGCACGTGCGCATCCTCTCGTCCGATCCGAATGCGCACCCCGAGATCCGTCCGAACTACCTCTCGACGGAGGACGACCGGCGCGTTGCCGCCGACAGCGTGCGCGTGACCCGCCGCATTGTCTCCATGCCGGCGCTTGCCAAGTATCGGCCAGAGGAATTCCGCCCCGGCCCCGATATCCAGAGCGATGAGGATCTTGCCCGCGCCGCCGGTGAAATCTCGACGACCATCTTCCATCCGGTTTCGACATGCCGGATGGGCGTCGACGATCTTGCCGTTGTCTCGCCACGCCTCAAGGCGCATGGTCTCGAAGGACTGCGCATTGCCGACGCCTCGGTCATGCCGACCATCACGTCCGGCAACACCAACTCGCCGACGCTGATGATTGCGGAGAAGGCTGCGGCCATGATCGCGGAGGACTGGCAGTCGGCAGCGGCCCGCGAGCAGCCGGCGGCGTAGAGAAAACGACAGAACGCTTCACATAGTTGAAGGAGTGCAGGGGATGGCAGCCAAGGATCAGGTCAAGGCGCTGGTGTTCGACGTATTCGGTACGGTCGTCGACTGGCGCGGAAGCTCCATTCGCGAGCTGACCTCGTTCGGCAATGCGCGCGCGCTCAAGCGGGATTGGGAGCAGTTCGCGGATGATTGGCGCGGCCTCTACCAGCCTTCCATGGAGGAGGTTCGCTCGGGTCGGCGCGCGTACACTGTTCTGGATGTGCTCCATCGCGAGAGCCTCGAGAAGCTGCTCACGAAGTACGAGATCAAGGGCCTGCACGAGCAGGATATCCAGCATCTCGTTACGATCTGGCATCGTCTGCGGCCGTGGCCGGATGTCGTCGAGGGCCTGACGCGCCTGAAGAAGCGCTACATTATCGGCACGTGCTCGAACGCGAACATCGGCCTTGCCGTGCGCATGGCGAAGCACTCCGGCCTGCCATGGGACACGATCGTCGGCGCCGAGGTCGCGCGCGCGTACAAGCCAACGGCGCAGGCCTATCTCGGTACGGCTGCCGCGCTCAATCTGGAGCCGCATGAAGTCATGCTGGTCGCCGCACATAACAGCGATCTTGCGGCAGCGGCCAAGACGGGGTTCCGCACCGCGTTCGTTGCGCGGCCGGATGAGTACGGTCCGAAGAAGAAGGCCGATACGGCCGAGAACACCAACTGGGACATCTCGACCGACAGCTTCAACGGCGTGGCGGACCTGATGGGGGGTCCGCGGACGTAGCAGCTCGCGCCTCCGGCG
>JAEWIJ010000199.1 GCA_023387235.1 Pseudomonadota bacterium | reverse complement strand
TAATGCACCGCCGACGACACGGCGGACAGCGCCGTGGGCACGACCGGCTCGCCGATCGCGCTCGCCATGCTGCCGGTCGCCGAGGAATTCAAGAAGGTGCTGATCGTCGAGCCGGCCGTCGCCGATTCGATCACCGGCGCCAAATGGAACCGCTACATCTTCCGCACCGGGCGCTCGTCCTACCAGGATGCGCTCGCCGCAGTCGCGACCGTTCCCGAGAACGAGGATGTCGCGATCGGCATGCTGGGGCTCGACACCGCGTTCGGCCGCGATGGCGTGAAGGCTTACAAGGAAGCGCTCGCGTCGCTGCGCCCGAAGGCCAAGATCGTCGCGGAGGAATATGCGGCCGGCAACACGGCGGACTTCGCGCCATTCGCCGAGCGGCTTTTCAATGCGCTCAAGGATCAGCCCGGCAAGCGCATCATCGGTTTCATCTGGGCGGGTCCGCATCCGCTCGCGAAGTTCGCCGACATGAAGCCCGAGCGCTTCAACATCGCGCTTGCGCCGGGCGGCAACATCCTGCCCGTCATGAATGCCTGGAAGCAGTTCGCCGGCACCGAGGGCGGCATCTACTACTACTTCGACTTCCCGAAGAACCCGCTCAATGACTGGCTGAAGACCGAGTACACCAAGCGGCACGGCGCGCCGCCCGACTTCTTCGTCGCCGGCGGATTCTCGGCCGCAGCGGCGGTCGTCGCGGGTCTCACCAAGGCCGGATCGACGGACACCGAGAAGCTGATCGCGGCCATGGAAGGCATGAGCTTCGAGACGCCCAAGGGCACGATGACCTTCCGCAAGGAGGACCATCAGGCCATGCAGGACATGTATCACTTCCGCATCAAGAAGGACGCCAAGGACAACGACGTTCTGGAGCTCGTCGCGACGATCCCGGCGGCCAAGATGCCGCTGCCCGTCACAGTGCCGAAGTAAGAGGTCGACCGCGGAAACCAGCGAGCGCCGCGTGCCCTCGCTGGTTCCTGCATTCATGAGGCCGCATGTCTCGACCTGTCCTCGAAACACAAGGGCTGACGATCCGCTTCGGTGGCCATGCCGCTGTCGACAACGTGAGCTGCGCATTTCACACGGGCAGCCTGACCGCGATCGTCGGCCCCAATGGCGCGGGCAAGACGACGTACTTCAACCTGATATCCGGCCAGCTTCCCGCGACGGCTGGCACCGTTCAGCTCGATGGCGAAGACGTCACGCGCCTCAGAACCTCCGAGCGGGCGAAACGCGGCATCGGGCGCGCCTTCCAGATCACCAATCTCTTTCCCAATCTCTCGGTCGCTGAAAACGTCCGTCTTGCCGTGCAGGCCAAGGCGCGTGCGGCGGCGAGCCTCTGGAGCCGCTGGGATCATCACGCCGAGTGGATCAACCGTGCCGAGCACTTTCTCGAAGAGGTGAACCTGCAGGACAAGCGCGAGATCGCCGCCGCGGCGCTCCCGCACGGCGACAAACGCAAGCTCGAAGTGGCGCTGATGATGGCGCTCGAGCCGCACGTCTACATGTTCGACGAACCGACGGCGGGCATGTCCGTCGACGAGGTGCCGGTCGTGCTCGATCTCATTCAGAAGCTGAAAGCCGCCGGCGACAAGACCATCCTGCTCGTCGAGCACAAGATGGATGTCGTGCGCTCGCTCGCGGATCGGATCGTCGTGCTGCACAACGGCCAGCTCGTCGCCGATGGCGATCCCGAAACCGTCATCGCTTCGCCGATCGTGCAGGAAGCCTATCTCGGCGCGATGCCGGACGACGCCGGCAAGGGGGCGGCCGTATCATGAGCGACGTGCTGCTCGCCCTCGACGGCGTCCACACGCATATCGGCCAGTATCACATCCTGCAGGGCGTGGATCTCACCGTGCAGCGCGGCGAGCTGACCGTGCTTCTCGGCCGCAATGGCGCGGGCAAGACGACGACGCTCAGGACGATCATGGGGCTCTGGCCGCCGAGCAAAGGGGCGATCACTTTCGACGGGCAGTCGATCGGCGGCCGCGCGACGCCCGATATTGCACGCCTCGGCATCGGCTACGTTCCCGAGAGCATGGGCGTGTTCGCGGATCTCACCGTCGCGGAGAACATGCGCCTCGCCGCGCGCCTCGGGCCGCCGGATGCCGCGCGTCTCGACTGGATATTTGGTCTGTTTCCGGCGCTCAAGCGCTTCTGGCAGCTCCCCGCGGGTCTGCTCAGCGGCGGACAGAAGCAGATGCTCTCGATCGCGCGCGCGATCGTCGAGCCGAAGTCGCTCATCCTGATCGACGAGCCGACCAAGGGCATCGCGCCGGCTATCATCGAAGGCATGATCGCGGCTTTCAAGGAGCTGAAGCGGGACAAGACGACCATCCTGCTCGTCGAGCAGAACTTCCGTTTCGCCGCGAGCCTCGGCGACAACGTCGCCGTGATGGACGACGGCCGCATTGTCCATCGCGGTGCCATGCAGGCGCTCGCCGCCGACAGCACGCTGCAGACGCGTCTGCTCGGCCTTTCACTCGCCGCGCATCAATAGGGATCAACCATGGCGACGACGACATCGCGAGCCGCCCCCGATGATCTGCCGCAGACCCCGCGCGATCTGCTGCCGGTCCTGATTGCGCCCGTGATTGCGCTGGCCGCGTTGCCTCTCGTCGGCAGCCCGACGACGTGGGTGACGCTGACGGTCGCCGCGCTCGCCATGGGCATGATGATCTTCGTGATCGCCAGCGGCCTGACGCTCATCTTCGGCCTCATGGACGTGCTCAACTTCGGTCACGGTGCTTTCATCGCCATCGGCGCCTACATGGCGATGACCGTGCTCGGGCCACTCAGCGGTTGGGTGCAGTCGGATGCACTCACGTTGAACCTTGCCGCGCTGCTTCTGGCGGTGATCGCGGCGATGGTCGGGACAGGTGCCCTCGGCTGGGCCTTCGAGCGCGTGATCGTGCGCCCGGTCTACGGCCAGCACTTGAAGCAGATCCTGATCACCATGGGCGGCCTGATCGTGGCGGAGCAGCTCATTCATGTCGTGTGGGGGGGCGACCAGAAGCCCATGCCGCTGCCGAACGGCCTGCGCGGCGCGATCACGATCGGCGACTTCGCGCTCGAGAAATTCCGGCTTCTTGCCGTGGCAGTCGGTCTTACGGTTTTCATCGTCATGCAACTCGTGCTCAACCGCACGAAGGTCGGCCTGCTCATTCGCGCCGGCGTCGAGAACCGCGAGATGGTGGAGGCGCTCGGCTATCGCGTCCGCCAGCTTTTTGTCGGTGTATTCATTGCGGGCTCCGCGCTCGCTGGCCTCGGCGGGACCCTCTGGGCGCTCTATCGCGAGACGCTGACGGCGGCGATCGGCGGTGATGTCATGGTGCTCGTGTTCATCGTCATCATCATCGGCGGGCTCGGCTCGGTCGGCGGCTGCTTTCTTGGCGCGATCCTCGTCGCGCTCATGGCCAACTATACGGCTTTCCTCGCGCCGAAGATCGCCGTCGCGTCGAATATCCTGCTCATGGTCGCGATCCTCATGTGGCGGCCGCAGGGGCTTTATCCGGTCGCGAGGCGCTAGCGTCATGATCCAGTCAGCGCTATCAGGCGACTTGCCGCGCAGCCGCATTCTCTCCTTCGTGCTGCTCGCGATCTTCTTCGCGCTCGCTTTCGCGCCGTTCCTCTTCAGCGGCTCGCAGCCGATAAATACGGCCGCGAAGATCTGCATCTTCATCGTGCTCGTTGCGAGTTATGACCTGCTGCTCGGCTACACGGGCATCGTCTCGTTCGCGCACACCATGTTCTTCGGCATCGGCGGGTATGGTGTCGGGCTGGCACTCTACGGCTGGGGCGCGACGTGGACGTCGGCCGGCCTCGGCCTTGCGATCGCGCTCGTCGTCGGTGCGGTGCTTGCGTTCGTGATCGGTCTTCTGTCACTGCGCGTGCGCGCCATCTTCTTCGCCATGATCACGCTCGCCGTAGCGTCCGCCTTCGCGATCCTCGCGAGCCAGCTTTCGGAGTACACGGGCGGCGAGGATGGGCGCTCCTTCCGCGTGCCGCCACTGCTGCGGCCGGGCACCGTGCTGCTCGACATGCCCGCGATCGGTCTGCGCATGGATGGGCGCGACTTGAGCTACTACCTCGTGTTCGGCGCCGCGCTGGCTCTGCTGCTCGCAGCCTTCAGGATCGTCAACTCGCCGTTCGGGCGCGTGCTCCAGGCCATTCGCGAGAACGACTTCCGCGCCGAGGCGCTCGGCTACAACGTCGTCTACTACCGCACGGTCGCGAACTGTCTCGCGGCGGGTATGGCGGTGCTCGCGGGCGCGATGAGCGCGATCTGGGTGCGTTACACGGGCCCCGATACAACCCTCTCGTTCGCGATCATGCTCGATATTCTGCTCATGGTCGTGATCGGCGGCATGGGGACGCTCTACGGTGCCGTGATCGGCGCGACGCTCTTCATTCTCGCGCAGAACTACCTGCAGAAGCTCATGGCCGTCGGGAGTGAGGCGACATCCGCCCTCCCGCTCATCCCGCACCTGCTGCATCCCGACCGCTGGCTGCTGTGGCTGGGTGTGCTGTTCATTCTGAGCGTCTACTTCTTTCCCAACGGCATTGTCGGCAAGCTCAGGGATACGGCGCGCGCCCGATAAATTGCTGAAAGTCGTTTAGCAGCGCCCTCGTGAACCGTTGGCGGGGCGCCGCGTTCAGCGATTCACGCGACGTTCATCGCGGCTGGCGATGAATGCGCGCCTCAACAGCCCAGGGAGTGTCCCATGAGGACTCTTGTCGTTGCTCTCGCACTCGTTGCCGGGTCTTCGCTCGCTCACGCGCAAGGAATGGCACAAAGCTGCCAGGCGCAGGCCACATCGAAGAAGCTGGCCGGTGCCGCGTTGAAGTCGTTCATGACCAAATGCGAGAAGGATGCCTCCGCGAGCTGCACCAAGGCCGCCACCGGCAAGAAGCTCGCCGGCGCTGCAAAGACGAGCTTCGAGAAGAAGTGCGTCTCGGACGCCGTCGGCAAGTAACTGTTCTGCGGTCGCGCTATTGACAGCCACGCCCGTGCGCCTCTTGCGCGCACGGGCGAATGCGTCGAACATCCTCGACATGGTGCCGCCATGCTCGCGAGAGTCTGACCGCAATGAAAATTCCGCCCCTACCATTCACCGTCACCGACTGGTCCAAAGTCGCCCCGACCGTCCACAAGGGCGAGCAGGGCGAGGCCATATGGCGCACCTTGGACATCGGCGACGTTCGCGTCCGTCACGTCGAGTACACGGCAGGCTATCTGGCCGACCACTGGTGCGACCGCGGCCACATTCTCTACGTGTTGGAAGGCGAGCTCATCAGCGAGCTCAAGGATGGGCGGCGTTTCACGCTCTCGGCGGGAATGAGCTACCAGGTGTCGGACTTCGGCGACGCGGCGCACCGATCGTACACGCCGAGGGGCGCGAAACTTTTTATCGTGGACTGAGGCATCAGGTCATCGATTGCTGATGTCGGCCTTCAGGAGCGGGCTATTCGTTACCACGCCAAGTCTTGAGGAAATCGCGCGGAGGGGGGCGCACTTTCGGCGGAATAGGCTTCGACGGCGTGCCGATACTGATGAAGCCGACCACCTCCTCAGCCGGGGCAATTTCCAGGAGATTGCGCACGAGGCGATGCCGCGAGCGGCTGCCGCTCAGCATGATGCCGCCGTAGCCCAGCATCTGGCACGCCAACAGCACTGCGAGAACCGCGCCACCGACGGTGATGTATTGCTCGTGGGCCGGTACCTTCGGATGCGCCCAATCGAGTCGCGCCACCACCGCCAGCAGACAGGGCGCGCGCATGGTCTTCTTCCAGGTGCGCGCCAGCTCTTCCGGTCGCGTCCGTGGATCGCGCGCCTTCTTGATGGCCATGTAGGTTCGAGATAGCTGCTCGCGGCCCGCTCCCTCGATGGAAATAAAGCGGAACGGCCGCAGGCCCACATGATCTGGTGCCGTGAGCGCGGCACTGACGAGGAGCTCCAGCTCCTCCTGCGACGGGCCTGGACTTACAAGCGTCTTCGGGGCGACCGAGGAGCGATTGAGCAGCGCGCGCAACCTTGGCGGAAAAGATCGATCGAACGGCGTGGTGCGACCGCTGGCAACGACTGCAGGGCTTTCAGGCACTGGTCTATTCGGCAATGCACAACTCTCGTCTACTGCGTTGCACGGCTCTATTGATCTCAAGCCTGTTGAAAGCCCGAGATGCGATGTGGCACGTAAGGCGCCTCCAGCGTTGCGATCTCCTCCGCCGTGAGGCCGAGCGAGGCCGCAGCGACGGCATCGGTCAGATGCTGCGGTTTCGAAGCGCCGATGATGGGTGCCGTGACGCCCTTCTTCTGTACCAGCCAGGCAAGCGCGACCTGTGCCCGCGATACGCCGCGCGCCTTGGCGATGGCTCCGACGGCATTCACGATTTTTTCGTCCTGCTCGAGCGCGTTCGCGTAGAAGCGCTTACCGGACTCGTCCGTTTCCAAGCGTTGGCTGCTCTCGCCCCAAGCCCGCGTCAGGCGGCCGCGCGCCAGCGGACTCCAGGGCGTGACCGCAACGCCCTGATCCGCGCAAAGCGGCATCATCTCCCGCTCTTCCTCACGGTAGAGAAGATTGAGGTGGTTCTGCATGGAGACGAAACGCGTCCAGCCATTGAGTCGCGACGTATAGAGCGCCTTCGAGAACTGCCAGGCGTGCATGGAGGACGCGCCGATGTAGCGCGCTTTGCCGGCCTTCACGACGTCGTGCAAGGCTTCCAGAGTTTCCTCGATGGGTGTCGCGTAGTCCCAGCGATGGATGATGTAGAGATCGACGTAGTCCGTCCCGAGATGGCGAAGGCTGTTGTCGATCTCGGCGAATATGGCCTTGCGCGAGAGCCCCACGCCGTTCGGGCCGGGACGCATCCGGTTGAACACCTTGGTCGCCAGGACGACCTCGTCGCGTCGCGCGAATTCCTTGATGGCGCGGCCGACGATCTCTTCGGATGTGCCGTCCGAATAGACGTTGGCCGTATCCAGGAAGTTGACGCCGAGCTCGAGCGCCTGCCGGATCAAGGGGCGGCTCGCCTCTTCGTCGATCGTCCACGCGTGAGTGCCGCGTGCTGCATCGCCAAAGGTCATGCAGCCAAGGCAGATACGGGAGACCTTCGTGCCCGTGGTACCCAATCGTATGTAGTCCATGGTGGCATCTCCCTGCGGCCATGGCGGTTCCCTGGCCGGTCTTCCCTCTTGTAAGACCGCCTGCCTTCTGGCACGATCGTTATATTCGCTGAGATATAGCGTGGGAAGTTCCCGTGAAGCATCGCTTCGCTGCACAGATGCCGGGCCTGAAGCTCGCCGGCCGGTCCATGACGGCGCCGGTCTCGCTGACGTCGGCGCCGCTGGTGCTTGTGGAGCGGCCGGAGGAGGGCCGCTCCTCGGCTCCCCGCCGGGCACGACTGTGGGAGCTTTCGCGCTATCTTCATTGCTCCGTGGTCGGGACCTGCCTGTCGACGAGCGAGCTGCGTCATATTCTCGCCAAAGCGGGGTTTGCCACCGAGGGCGCCACCGACCACGACCTGCATGGAAAGGGCGTCACGGTCGCCGGCCAGCAGGACGTCGCGGGCAAGTTGCTCAACAAGGCGCTCGACAAGCGCCACCGGCAGACCATCAATCAGTTCGCCAAGGCAAAGAGCGAGAACGACGTCGGCGTGCTCTGGCGCGAGGCCGTGAAGCGCGGCGATATCCCGGGCGCCTACTGGGCGGCGCTGACGCATCCCGTGGCGTCCGACGAGCTGGTACGCGTGATCTTCGGCGAGGTGCATATGCTTTCGCATCTCGTCGGCGCGGCCAACCGGGCCGACATTCAGCGCTTGAGCGCGCTCGAAGCCGAGAATGCCGGGCTGCAGGAGAAGCTGCGCCGTCAGGAGGTCCAGCTTCGCGAGGGCATCACAGCCCGCGATGCCAAGATCCGCGATCTGAACGTGCTTCTTGCGCGTCGAATCGCGAACGACGTCAAGAGCGAGCAATCGGTTGCCGGCCCGTCGGAACAGGCTGCGCTGACCAAACTCGTGGCCGATCTCGAACACCGGCTCAGTGTCGAGAGCCGACGTCGTAATACGGTCGAAGCGCGCCACGAGCGCCTCATCGAGCAAGCACGACAGGATCGAGAGGCGCTCGCTGCGGCCGAGGGCCGTGAGGCGGCCCTACGCGACGAATTGGAGGCCCTCGAAGCCCGTCTCGCGATCCCTGCTCAATCAGGCGTACTGGCAGGCGCACTGGCATCCCGCCCTCGCGTCGATGGCATGACCGTTCTCTACGTCGGCGGGCGGCCACAACAGCACAGCCATTTGCGCGAGCTCAGTGCCGAGCACGGCGCCGACGTCGTGTTTCACGACGGCGGTATCGAGGACCGCCACGGTCTGCTCGCGGGTCTCGTCAGTCGTGCCGACGTCGTGATGTTTCCCGTCGATTGCGTGAGCCATGAGGCGGCTGGTGCGGTCAAGCGCTTGTGCCGCCAGGCAGCCAAACCGTTCGTGCCGCTCCGCAGCAGTGGCATCAGCTCGTTTCTCGCCGCCCTCGACGGCGCGGCCGCCACGCAGATGCGCAGTGAGAACGCTGAAACTGCGCCGCTCTGATACCGGCTTCCGGCTCCGGGCCTGACAGGGCCCGCAATCTGCCGAGCGCTATATCCAGACGGATATGGATCGGCCAATGACCAAGGAGGAAACGATGGATGCGATTGCTCTCGACGCTCGCCTCAGCAAGGCAGCCCGCGAGTTCGTCGGACGCCAGCCCCGTCTCCTGATCGACGGCAAGCTGGTCGCCGCAGCCTCGGGGAAGACTTTCCCGGTCTACAACCCGGCGACCGGCCAGATCATCGCGCAGATTCCGGAGGCGGACCGCCAGGACGTGGACCTTGCAGTGAAGGCTGCGCGCCGCGCCTTCGACGACGGCACCTGGGCGCGCGTGAAACCCAACGAGCGCAGCCGACTGCTGTGGAAGCTCGCCGATCTGGTCGAGAAGAATCTCGACGAGCTCGCCGAGCTCGAGTCGCTCGACAACGGCAAGCCGGCAGCGGTGGCGCGCGTCGCCGATGTCCCGTTGACCGTCGACATGTTCCGCTACATGAGCGGCTGGGCGACGAAGATCACCGGCTCGACCATTCCGATTTCAATGCCCGGTGAGTATCTGTCCTATACGATCAAGGAACCTGTTGGCGTCGTCGGCCAGATCATCCCGTGGAACTTCCCGCTGCTCATGGCGGCCTGGAAGCTGGCACCAGCCCTCGCCGCCGGCTGCACCGTCGTACTCAAGGCGGCCGAGCAGACTCCGCTTTCTGCATTGCGTCTCGGCGAGCTGATCCAGGAAGCGGGCTTCCCGGCCGGTGTCGTCAACATCCTCGCAGGCTACGGCGAGACAGCGGGCGCCGCGCTCGCCAGCCATGATCTCGTCGACAAGGTTGCGTTCACAGGCTCGACCGAAGTCGGCAAACTGATTGTGCAGGCAGCAGCCGGCAACCTGAAGAAAGTGAGTCTCGAGCTCGGCGGCAAATCCCCGGCGCTCGTGTTCCCCGATGCCGACCTCGAGCTGGCGATACCCGGCGCAGCAAACGCCATCTTCTTCAATCACGGCCAGTGCTGCTGCGCCGGCTCGCGCCTCTATGCGCACAAGAAGGTGTTCGACAAGGTCGTCGATGGCGTCGCCTCGATTGCCAACAGGATCAAGGTCGGCCCCGGCCTCGATCCGGCGACCGAGATGGGGCCGCTCGTGTCCGACGAGCAGTTCGCGCGCGTGACCGGCTACATCGCTTCCGGCCGCCAGGAAGGCGCCGAGATCGTCACCGGCGGCAAGCAGGTCGGCAACGCAGGCTACTTCGTGGCGCCGACGGTGATCACGAACACCAATCCGAACATGAAGGTCATACGCGAGGAGATCTTCGGGCCGGTTGTCTGCGCGCAACCGTTCGATGATGACGACATCGATCGTATCGCCAAGGAAGCCAACGACACGATCTACGGCCTTGCCGCGAGCGTGTGGACCCGCAACGGCGGCCTCGCCCACAAAATGGCTCACCGCATTCGTTCGGGCACCGTGTGGATCAACTGCCACAACGTGTTCGACTCCGCGCTTCCCTTCGGCGGCTACAAGCAGTCCGGCTGGGGGCGCGAGATGGGGATCGAGGTCTTCAACAACTACACCGAGGTCAAGGCGATCACCGCCGCGCTGTGATCGAGAAATGCGGAGCGGGCGTTCAGGCGCCCGCTTCGCACGGATCATGACCGCCTGAGGCCAGGCCGAGAGAGTCACGATGACATTTGCCGCTGCAGATGATCAGAAAGTGGGACGCCCGTTGCGGCTCGCCGAAGCGCTTGAGTTGGTTCGTCCGCAGCTCGTGCGCATCCGCGAGCGGGAGTCGGTCGAGCTTCACGAAGCGCATGGTCGCGTTCTGGTGCAAGGACTGACTGCACCTCTCGATCTGCCTCCCGACGACCGCTCGGCCATGGATGGCTTCGCCGTTCGCACCGCGGACCTCGTTGCCGACGCTATTGCCTCTCTGCAGGTCATCGGTGAGGCGGCCGCTGGTCATCCCTTCGACGGCGTTGTCGCGGAGGGACAGGCTGTGCGGATCCTCACGGGTGCGCTACTGCCTGATGGCGCCGATCGCGTGGTCGAGCAGGAGCTTTGCCTCTGCGAAGGCAGCACGGTGCGCTTGCGCAGGCATGTGCATGGCAAGGACAACTGTCGACGGCGCGGCGAGGACGTGCGTGCGGGAAGCGTCGTACTGCCGGCCGGGCATCGCCTCCGGGCCCACGACATAGCGCTGGCCGGCGCACTCGGCCTGCGCCGGCTCACTGTGCTCCGGCGTCTCCGCGTTGGCTTATTCTCGACGGGCGACGAGTTGTGCGAGCCGGGGCAGATGTGCCAGCGTGGCCAGATCTGGGATGCCAACCGACTGCTTCTGCCGGGCCTCCTCGCCCCGCTCGCGTGCGACGTACACGACTACGGCATTCTGCAGGACGACGCGCACAAGATGGAAAGTGCGCTTCTCACGGCCGCGCGCGACTGCGATCTTCTCATTACGACCGGTGGCATGTCTGTTGGTCGCGAGGATCACGTCCGTTCGATCATCGGTCGGCGCGGCTCACTAGAAGTATGGCCACTCGCAATCAAGCCTGGACGACCGGTCGGCCTAGGCGACATCGATGATTGCCCCATCCTGGCGCTACCCGGAAATCCGATCGCGGCCGCCATCGCTTTCTTGGCGTTCGGCCGCCCGATCGTCACAATGCTGGCTGGCGCGCGCGACGAGGCGCCGTTGATGCTGCAGCTGCCGGCCGGATTCGAGCTCGAGAAGCTCCGCGGCGTAAGGCAGTTTTTGCTCGCCGACGTGGGGCGCGACCGATCCGGGGCAAGCGTCGCGATACCTTGGCATACTCAGAGCCCGGCCATGCTGTCGCCGCTCGTCGGTGCCACTGGCCTTATCGTACTGCCTGAGGACTGCGTCCAGGTGATACCGGGCGACACCGTGGCATTTGTCCCCCTGAATGCTTTCCTGCAATAGTCGTGCTTGCAGATGATCAAGTTTCGGGGTGCGTGCACAGGGACACGCGCTGCTGAATGGAAAGGGCACGGCCGGATGCCGGCTGCCCGCAACGGAGGAATGACGATGGTGCAATATCCGGAGCTGAAACTCTACATCGGCGGCGAGTGGCGCAGCCGCGCCGGCCAGCCGGTGCTCAATCCCGCCGACGAAAGCGTGCTCGGCACCGTGCCGCACGCCACGACGGCCGATCTCGACGATGCGCTCGCCGCAGCCGAGAAGGGCTTCAAGATCTGGTCGCGGACATCACCATCGGCCCGCGCCGATCTCATCTTCAAGGCGACCGCGCTGATCCGCCAGCGCGCCGAAGAAATGGCGGTCGCGATGACACTCGAGCAGGGCAAGCCGATCGCACAGTCGCGACTGGAAATCATCCGCGCCGCCGAGATCATCGAGTGGGACGCGCAGGAAGGTCGCCGCGTCTACGGCCGCATCATCCCGAGCGAGCCCGGCATGCGCCACTCGGTGCTGCGCCAGCCGATCGGTGTCGTCGCCGCGTTCTCGCCGTGGAACTTCCCGTTCAGCTCGCCGGCGCGCAAGGTCGGCGGTGCACTCGGCGCCGGCTGCTCGATCATCCTCAAGGCGTCGGAGGAAACGCCGGCCGGTGCTTTCCAGCTCGTCAAGGCGTTCGCAGACGCGGGCCTTCCTGCCGGCGTGCTCAACCTCGTATTCGGCAAGCCGTCGGAGATCTCCGAGTACCTGATCCCGCAACCGTCGGTGCGGCTGATCACGTTCACCGGCTCGGTGCCCGTCGGCAAGCATCTCTCGGCGATGTGCGGGGTGCACATGAAGCCGGCGATCATGGAACTCGGCGGCCACTCGCCGGTGATCGTGTGCGACGATGTCGATCCCACGAAAGCCGGTGCCGCCTCGGCGATCGGGAAGTCGCGCAACGCCGGCCAGGTCTGCGTCTCGCCGACGCGCTTCTTCGTCGAGGACAAGATCTACGACCGCTTCACCGCAGCCATCACCGACAAGGCCGCATCGCTCAAGGTCGGCAATGGCCTCGATCCGTCGGTGCAACTCGGACCGCTCGCCAATGACCGTCGCATCGCTGCCATGGAAATGTTCGTCGCCGACGCCAAGGCCAAGGGCGCTCGCATCACGACGGGCGGTGCGCGCATCGGCAACAACGGCTACTTCTTCCCGCTGACCGTCGTCGCCGATATCCCTGACGATGCGCGCGCCATGCGCGAGGAGCCGTTCGGCCCGCTTGCCTTGGTGAGCCGTGTGAAGAGCCTCGATGAGGCAATCGAGAAGGCAAACTCGGTGCCGTATGGTCTCGCCGGTTACGCCTTCACCAACTCGGCATCGAACGCGGAGCGCTTGTCGCAGGAGGTCGAGGTCGGCAACCTGTCGATCAATCACTTCGTGGCATCGAGCGCCGAGACGCCATTCGGTGGTGTCAAGGACAGCGGTATCGGCCGCGAGGGCGGCGTCGAGGGACTGCAGTGCTACACGGTGGTGAAGAACGTCTCGCATCTCGCCACGACGTAAGGATCGAGGCCGCGCGGGACTTCATGTTTCCCGCGCGGCCGGGATCTCGGGCGTGACATTCCGCCCGTTCGATTGAAGGCAATCATCGGAACAGTCGATCAAACCCATCCATACAATGCGTTGGATCGCCGAGGCAGGAGAGGCGCACATCACGGCCGGGATAACAGGACTCGGCAATGGACGCATCGGCGCAGACATCGACCAATCCACCGCAAGGTACATCGAACAAGCCGGGGATCGCTGCGCCGCAGTGGACGGCCCATCCGATCAATATCGCGCCGGGACTTTTCCTCACGATCGCGATTGCGGCGGCGGCGTTTGGATTGCGGGCCATTCCCGGCCTGTCACTCGCCAGCCCGATGATGCTCGCGATTGCCATCGGCATCGCTATCAATGCGATGGTCGGCGCACCGGTCATCGTCCGCGCCGGTATCGTCTTCGTGCTTCGCCGGATACTACGGCTGGCGATCATTCTGCTCGGCCTGCAATTGACCGCCGGGCAGATCTTCGCGGTCGGCGCAACCGGCATCGGCATCATCCTCGCCACGCTGATCGCAACCTTTGCGTTCACGGTCTGGTTCGGCCGGGTCCTTGGGGTCGAGCGCGGCCTCACCGAGCTGATCGCCGCCGGCACATCGATCTGTGGCGCGTCGGCCATCATCGCGACCAATACAGTGACGCGCGCGCGAAGCGAGGATGCCGCGTACGCCGTGGCCTGCGTGACCGTCTTCGGCTCGATCGCGATGTTCGCCTATCCGATCCTGGGGGCGGCTCTCGGCCTTGAGTCTCACGCTTACGGCTTGTGGGCCGGCGCCTCGATCCACGAGGTCGCGCAGGTTCTGGCGGCGGCGTTCCAGGGGGGGCAGCAGGCCGGTGAGCTGGGTACGATCGCGAAGCTCTCTCGCGTCATCGCTCTCGGGCCGCTGATCATGGTTCTAGCGCTGGCGGCTCGCCGTCGATCCCGCAACGAGGGAAGCGAGCAGCCTGGTGCGGAAGCGCCGGTGCCGTGGTTCGTTCTCGGCTTCATCACGCTCATCCTGGCCAATAGTTTCTTTGAAATATCTGCGGATGCGAAAGCGACGATTGGTACGCTGACGACATTCATGCTCACCATGGCACTCGCCGCCATGGGGCTTCAAACCGATATGCGGCACCTGCGTGCCCGCGGCTTGCGCCCTCTGCTGCTCGGCGTCGGGGCGTCGATCTTCATCGCCGGCTTCTGCCTGACATTGGTGCTGCTGTTCGTATAGTGTCGCTGCCATGACGCTGGAGCAGCTTCGCATATTCGTTGCGGTCGCCGAGTACGAGCACGTCACGCAGGCGGCGCGCCACCTCAACCTGACGCAATCGGCGACGAGCGCAGCCGTTGCCGCGCTCGAGGCACGCTATGCGGTACGGCTTTTCGATCGGATCGGCCGGGGCATCGCATTGACCGAGGCTGGTCGGCTATTCCTCGCAGAAGCGCGAGCGGTGCTCGCGCGGTCGTCCACGGCGGAGACCGTACTGGCCGATCTCGCGGGGCTGAAGCGGGGCGCCCTCAGCCTCGCCGCAAGCCAGACCGTCGGCAACTACTGGCTACCGGCCATCATGCATCGCTTTCAGGCGCGCTATCCTGGCATCGCTCTCGCGCTGTCGCTCGGCAACACGCAAACGGTTGCGGCCCAGGTGCATGAAGGGATCGCGGATATCGGTTTCATCGAAGGCGACATCGATGACCCGATGTTGAGTGTGCACGCCGTCGCAGAGGACAGCCTGGTGCTGATTTCGGCGCCATGTCATCCCTGGGCGAGCGCGCCACCAAGCGAGGCTCGGGAATTCTCCAGCGCCAGATGGATCTGCCGGGAGCGCGGCTCGGGCACGAGAGCCGTCCTGGAAGCAGCGCTGCCGGCGCTCGGCATCAAACGCGAGGATCTTGAGATTGCGTTGGAGTTGCCGTCCAATGAAGCAGTCTGCGCGGCCGTAGAGGCAGGCGCCGGTGTGACGATCATCTCACGGCTGGTCGTGGAGCGGGCCTTGAAGGCGGGCTCGCTCTCCGCGATCGACGTCGATTTGCCGAAACGTCATTTCTCCATCCTGCGCCACAAGGAACGCTACATCACGCAGGCGTCTGCCGCATTTCATGCTCTCGCTGTTGCATGATCCGCGGCGACATATCCGGTTGACTCTATCGTGCGCCGGTATCAAACCGAAAAGAAAAGGAAATCCATCATCCAGGAGCAGACGTTCGTCTATGCGCATTGCGATTGTGGGCGGAGGGTACGCCGGTGCCTCCACCGCCATAGCGT
The DNA here is from genome assembly GCA_023387235.1 of Pseudomonadota bacterium. Lineage (GTDB taxonomy): Bacteria > Pseudomonadota > Alphaproteobacteria > Rhizobiales > Hyphomicrobiaceae. The sequence continues at coordinate 75,655 of JAEWIJ010000199.1, read as the reverse complement.
TGCTTCGGACGCTCCCTCCTGGCCACTCCATTACCATCTATGAGCCCGCTGAAGAGGTCGGCCGCGGCATCGCCTATGCGCGAGGCCCCGACCATCGTCTTCTCAATGTGCCCGCCCACACGGTGTCTCTGATACCCGATGACGAAAACCAGTTCTGTACCTGGGCACTGGCCCGCTTTCCCTACGCCGAAGAATTTCGCGAAAGCGATGGGGCATACTTTTTTCCTCGTGCCTGGTTCGGCACCTACATTCACGAGCACCTTCGCGCAGCATGCGATCAGAACCCGCGCATCACCTTCACGCACGTGCGCGAGGTCGCACGCTCGATCGATCTGGAAGGTGACGTATTCGTGGTGCGATCGGCAGATGGCGCGCAGATCTTCGACCGCATTGTTCTCGCGATCGGCAACGGGCCGCCTTCGCCGATTCCCATACTGGAGGCCGCCGGCAGCGCTGGCCCGATGGTGATCCAGTCCGCATGGGGCTTCGAGCCAAGTACCGTCGGCGAGACAGCCCGCGTGGCCGTCGTCGGCGGCGCCCTGACAATGGCGGACGTCATCGCCGACCTCGAAGCCTGTGGCCATCGTGGGGCGATCACATGCGTCTCTCGCAATGGGCGTCGCCCACACGTTTCCGTCGGGATGCGCCCGGATTTCTCGCCGGCGGAGGCGCTTCCGACGACCCTTACGGCACGCGAGTTCGTGGCCTTGGCGCGAAAATGGGCCAAAGAAGCCGTGGCGGAGAGCGGCGACTGGAGACCGAGCGCGGACTGGGTGCGCCGCAATTTTCCGTTCTTGTGGCGCGGACTCTCGCCCATCGAGCGGCGGCGCGTGCGTCGCCACGCACGATCGCTTTGGGAAATTCATCGCTTTCTGATGCCGCCGCCCGCGCATCGCCGGATCGAGGCCCTGATCGCATCGGGGCGCTTTGCGCATCTTCGCGGAAAGGTGCTCGGCACCACGGCGCGCGGTTTGCGGATCCAGACGTCGACAGGTTTCGAGGAGGTGCCTGCGGATATCGTGATCAATACCTCGGGGTTCGACACGTCATATCGAACGGCGCTGGCGCCGATCGGCGATCTCCTGGCGGTCACAGGCATCGACCTTGGCGACGCAGCCCGCAATGGCCTGGCGGTCGACGATCAGGGCCGCCTCCTCCACGTCGAACCCCGTCTGTTCGGCAAGCTCTACGCTCTGGGCTTCCTGGCCCGCGCCAATCACGGAGAGCTCGCAACGGTCAACACCATCGCGGCCATCGCGGCGGGGATCGCGACGGATATGGCAATGGCTCATGGCGCCGCGCTTGCCTGATCGGCGGGCTGCGCTTCAGGGTCCGGAATTTCTCCCGGCTTGTATCCGGGCAAGCGCCCGGCAGGAATGATCGAAATAAAGGCCAGCGCCGCCATGATCAAAAGCCCGAGCTTGAGTGCACGCAATCGGGCCTCCGAGTTCACGCGAACGGCTTCCTCGACTTGAGCTGGAGAGGCTGTCGTGCGTGACATCACCTCATGCAGCCGGTCATTGCTGACGAACGTGATGCTGTCGAGATCCACCTGCGACTGGATTTCCGGCGGCAGCGATGGATTGGCAGCAATCGCGCGGATAATCCCGGCGCTCAGCAAAGCGACCAGCAACGCGCCGGCAACGGCAGTGCCGACCGCCGCAGCAAGATTGTTCGTGGTGCCGCGGAGCGAGCCGACGTCGCCCGCCAGCTCTTTTGGCGACGCGGTCACCAGCACGTTGAAGACCAGCGTCACGAGAGCGCCCTGGCCGATGCCGAACAGAATGAGGCCGATCAGGACGGGGAATTCGCTCCAATCGTTGCGCACGACGAAAGCCAGCCACAGCAGCGCAACAGTGCACAAGATGAAGCCGCCGCGGCCAATCTGCCTCGGCGAAATCTTGTCGTAGAGTTTCACGACCAGCATGGCCGAGAAGAAGACGGACAGATTGAATGGCATCATGGCGATGGCCGTGGCCAGCGGCGACCGCCCCTGCACGATCTGGATATAGAGCGGTACCGAGAAGTTCAGTGCCGCCTCGAGCGCGACCACGGAGAACATCGCGTAGACGGCCGCGCGCTCTTGTGGCGAGTCGATCACCTCGAGCGCCAGCAGCGGCGTTTTGCCGGCCTCCTGCCGCTTGCGCGTCCACACGAGAAAGGCTTGTCCCACGAAGCCGCCAATGATGATCATCAAAGGCGCCGGAGAAAGGCCGAGTATGGAGAAAGGAGCCGCCGGCTGCGCAAGCCCGAGCCCCCACCGATTGAGATTGTTGAAGCCGAAGCTGATGAGCAGGATCGCGACGGCAGCAAGGATGACGGCGACGAAGTCGATCTCGACGTCGGGGCGACCGCGATCGGGGCGCAGGCGGAAGCTGAGGAACAGGACAACCGCGGAAAGAACGATGAGCAGACCAAAGGCCGGGCGCCAGCCGATGTAGGTTCCAAGAATACCGCCGATGAGGAAGGCGGCAACGCCAGCTCCTGCCCGCGCCGAGCCCAGTGCTCCAAGTGCCGTCGCCTGCTGCGTCCCGCGGTAGTTTTCGGCGATGAGCGCGACGAGCGATGGAACAAGCGCCGCGCCCGCCGCACCCGAAAGTCCCTGCGCGGCAATCATCGTGGTGGCGTTGGGACTGAAAGTCATCATGACCTGGGCCATACCGAACAGGGCGACGACGGCGCGGAACACGTTGAGCGCACCGAAGCGCTGGTTCAGCTTGGCGCCGAGCATCACGAGGCCGGCGACGGCCATCGAGTACATCACGATGCCAGTCGCGACCGTCGTCGGCGGGACATTGAAGCTTTCCACCATGCCGCTCAATGCCACCGGCAAAGACGCGACGTTGAAGGACATCAACACCTGCCCCAGGGCGATGGTGATCATCGGCACCCATGATCGAGCCGCTTCGACGTCGGTCCCTTCGTGAAGAGCCAGGTTGGTTTCAGCCACTGTCGCCACGGTGCCCTCACTCCCTGAAATCGGCTTCGAGCTTCGTCGTTGTCTCGCCTTACGCCTGCGGCGCCGATACGAAGAGGTCTAAGCCCAAACACTGCGAAAGATATTTCGCCGTGAGCTGGCCTTTGACGCTGTTCCCGGCAGCATCGAGCGGAGGTGCGAATGTGCCGAGACCGCCCTTTCCCGGAGAGACCGTGACGATACCGCCGCCGATGCCGCTCTTGCCGGGGAGCCCGACGTCGTAAAGCCAATCGCCCGAGGTCTCGTACATGCCGGCCGTGGCCATGATCGCCAGCGTGTAGTGGCATACGAGTGGATCGACGACGCGTTCCTTGGTGATGGGATTGACGCCGCCGTCCGCCAAGGTGGCGCCCATGACGGCGAGATCCTTTGCGCTGACATTGAGCGAACACTGCCGAGTGTAGAGATCTGTCGTCTCGGCCGCGTCGAAGTAGATCCGATCGTAGCTCTGCAGCAGGCGCGCAATGCCTTGATTGCGGAAGTTCGTATCGGACGCGGAGGCGTATACCTCCTCGTTCAGCGATAGTTCGCGTCCGGCAAATGCCGACAAGCCGTCGTGAATGAACTTCCATTTGTCCGCAGCAGACGATCCCGGAACGAGGCTTGTCGTCGCGATCGCACCGGAGTTCACCATCGGGTTTGTGCGGCCATCAGGACTACGCTCCACAGCCGCGAGCGAGTTGAATGCCAGTCCCGTCGCGTTGGCGCCCAGCTTTTCGCGCACGGCCTCCGCATTCATCGCCTGACAGACGAGCGCAAACACGAAAGGCTTGGAGACGCTCATGATCGAGAACAGTTGCTCGGCGTCGCCGGCTTGGAAGACGTTTCCAGTCGTGCCGACAACGCAAATGCCGAACAGATTGGCCGGCATTCTGGCCAGAGCCGGGTAGATAGCGGAGTTCCGTCCCTCGTTATCGGACTTGAAACGTTCGTGAGCGCCGCGCACCAGCGCCGTGACCGTCTCTGGTGGCGGCAATTGCCCGGTGGAGATGAATGCATCCGATCGATGAGCGGGCATGTCTTGCATCGCTATTTCCCTAGTCAACCGCGCAGGCTTGCGCCGCAGATCCGGCGCGGCGCTCGTGCGAGCACGTCATCACAGCCGGGCGGAGGTCCTCTCCGCTCGCGTTCACACCCGCGATGGACGTCTCGTTGAAAGAAAAACATGCAAAAGTTCGATCGCCATCCGCGCGAACCCTGATTCGTTCGCCGATCACCCCGGTTGCGAGCGAATTTCCTGGGTCACAATGCAGTCACGGCGACCGAGAGGCAGCGAAAGGCAGCAGTCGAGCTACCGAAGCCCCTGCGATACAAGGGTTCTGGCCGATCCATAGCTTATGGCTGGTCTGGCGCCCCGTAGGGCGCCACCACCGCTTTGGGCCAGGTCTTGGTGAGATCGAATGGATTGTGCGTGTGAGCTGCGGCCTGAGCCTCGGTCATCACCTGGATGCAAAGCGTCCATCGTGGGAAGTCGCCGCGATCGATGGCTTCGAGAAGGTCGCGCCCATGGCTCTCGCGGTCGCTGCCGATGACGGCCGCCGCTTCACCATCAGTCCAATTGCAATTCCTTGCGCGCATCGGAAGTGGAATTTGACCCAGACACGTTCATGCGCGGCATTGATCATGCTGAAGGTGTGGCTGCCGAAGCCGTGCATATGGCGATAGCTTTTGGGTATCCCACTGTCCGACACGATGATCGTGAGCTGATGCAGGGCTTCGGGCAGCAGCGTCCAGAAATCCCAGTTGTTCTCGGCGCTGCGCAGCCCCGTACGCGGATCGCGTTTCACAGCGTGATTGAGATCTGGAAAGCGCAGGGGATCGCGAAAGAAAAACACCGGCGTATTGTTGCCGACGATGTCCCAGTTGCCCTCTTCGGTGTAGAATTTCACCGCGAAACCGCGAATATCGCGCTCGGCGTCTGCGGCGCCACGCTAACCAGCCACCGTGGAGAAACGTACGAACACCGGCGTCGTGCGGCCGATGGCCGAGAACAGCGCCGCCTTCAAAAACGGCGGATGTCATGGGTCACAGTAAATGTCCCATGCGCCCCTGAGCCCTTGGCGTGCATCCGCCGCTCCGGAATCACTTCGCGATCGAAATGGGCAAGCTTCTCGATCAGCCAGATGTCATCGAGAAGCGCCGGACCTCTTGGGCCAGCTGTGCGCATGTTGACGTTGTCCACGACCGGAGCGCCATTTGCCATCGTGAGGTGCTTGTCGATCGTCATGGTTCCTCTCGCGGTGTGCCATTTCTGCTGCTTGAACCGTCCAATTGATCCGCATGACCTGTCGATCGCACGAGGGCATTGGTTGGCCACACCTACGTATGGTCATGGGTTGGATCGGCGGGGATGAATTGATGTCGCCTTGCTAGGCTGCCGTCTCTTCAATGAAGGCAAGTAGATCGGCGTTGAATTCGTCCTGATGCGTCTGGGAATAGCCGTGATCGCCGCCCGGATAGATCTTCAGGGTCGCGTTCTTCAGCAGTTTGGCGGACATCAGCGCGGACGCACCAATCGGAACGATCTGGTCGTCGTCACCGTGCACGACAAGCGTCGGGACTTCGATCTTCTTCAAATCCGCGGTGAAGTCCGTTTCCGAGAACTGCTTGATGCAATCGAGCTGGCCTTTGATCCCGCCCATCATGCCCTGCAGCCAGAATGAATTGCGCACCCCCTCGGAAATCTTGGCGCCGGGGCGGTTGTATCCGTAGAACGGCCTGGTCAGGTCTTTGAAGAACTGCGAGCGATCGTCGAACGTGCCCTTGCGGATGCCGTCGAAGACATCGATCGGCAGGCCGCCGGGATTGGCCTCCGTCTTGAGCATCAAGGGAGGCACCGCTCCAAAGAGGACCGCCTTAGCGACGCGCCCTGTACCGTGACGTCCGAGATATCGGGTCACTTCGCCACCGCCCGTGGAATGCCCAACAATGATCATGTCGCGAATGTCGAGCGTATTGATCAACGCGGCGAGATCGTCGGCGTACTGGTCCATGTGATTGCCGTGCCACGTCTGGCTGGAGCGGCCGTGACTGCGGCGATCATGGGCAATGACGCGATATCCGCGCTCCCCGAGAAACACCATCTGTGCATCCCAGGCATCTGCCGTGAGCGGCCAGCCATGGGAGAAGAGCACCGGACGTCCGATTCCCCAGTCTTTGTAGAAGATTGTCGCGCCATCTTTGGTCGTGATCGTGCTCATGAGTGTCTCCAGCGGGTTGGAGTGAGTGGACGCATTGCGGGATCATGCTAGTGGCGGTATTGCGCTAGCGGTGCGGGCGTTCCTGACGGCCCAGCTGAGTGCGAAGTCCGCGACCTGCTCCCAACCTGGTTCCATGCACGTCCAGTGCGAACGGTCAGGATAGATCTTCAGCTCGGTTGTGGTTGGCGCCCGCTTCTGCTTGGCATACATCGCCTCTGTCATCTTTGACGCGGCGATGCGATCGATGCCGCCGCCGATCAGCAGAAGAGGCGCGCGCTTGGGATTGTCCCAACGAATCTTCCCGGCGGCCGCAATCAGGCCGTCCCAGTAGACCTTACCTGGTGTTGGCACGATGTAGCGATCGTAGGTCGCGTCGACCTGCTCCCGTGGCACTGTTTGTGCGAAGCGCGCCGCAAAGAAGCTGCGCGACATGTGCATCACGCGATTCCAGCTTCCCCAGGACAGAAACACCGGAAACGTCGACCTGATCGTATCCCATCCGATCAGCACGCCGGATGTCGGCGCTGGATGGATCGCGACGCCCGCCGCGCCAAGGCCGCGATCGAGCAGATGCTGCGTTATGGTTCCGCCGAAGGAGTGCCCAATGATGATGGGGGCTTCAGGAAGGGTGCGGATCAAGGCGTCGTAATGATCGAGAATTCGATTTATGCCGACGTCCTTGAGATCAGGGTGCGGGTTTGCGCGCAGTTCGACAGGAAGGCCGTCGTCCAGCGGCCAGGATGAAGCGATCACCGTATGGCCGCTGCCTTCGTAGCGGTCTTTGAAGCCATGCCAGCTCGCGGCATTGAGCCAGGCACCATGAATGAGCAGGATGGTCTTGGTCATTGTTGAGCAGTCCGGCCAGTGTTGTCGGAAGACGACGCGGTGTTCTTGATGAAGCTGGAGATCATGTCGGCGCACATTTCGGGGTGCTGATGCTGTGGGCCATGCCCAGCTTGCGGGAAGGTCAAAACGTGCAGGGTCTTGAGCTTCTGGTTGAGCGCGTACCAGTTCTCGACAGGGAATATGATGTCGTGGTCTCCACCAACGTGGAGTATCGGCACCGTCGTGCTCTTCAATGCTTCGAGAATGGCATCGGCTGGAAAAATCGGGTTCTTCGGTCCACCTTCGAGCGTGGCGCGCGCAAAGGCGATGGGAACCTCTCGACTCAATTCTTGCGTGCGCTTGGCCAGGCGCGCCAGCGATTGTTCGGAAGCCTTGCGGCTTGCGGCTGAGTTCGGCTCAAAAAAGAGGATCGCGTTGTCATCACCGCCGTAGTTCTCCTTACCAGCGACGTCATAGAACGTCTGCTCTGAAGGCTTCACCATCGGCCCCGGCGGGCCACTGCCGATGATGACGACTTGAGAGATGTTTGCAGGATAGAGGGCGAGCGTGGCCTGTACGACCAAGCCGCCAAGCGACCAGCCCCCTATTGCGGCATCCCTGAGGCCGAGGCCTGCTATGAGATCCCGGAAGTCTTGGGCCATCTCGATCGGATTGTAGGTTGCCTGCCCCGTCGATAGTCCGAGACCGCTATAGTCAAACGTGATCACCTGCAGGCCGTGCTCGACCAACGCATCAAGAAAAGCGGGATCCCATTTGTCCAAGTTCCCGCGAAAGCGTGTGCCGAGCACAAAGGGTCTTCCCTCACCGATCTTGCGATAGGCGATGGTTCGCCCGGAAACATCCAGAAACAGATTCGGTGCATCAACGGCCTTGGGGGCCAGTGTGGCGCTCATAAAACACCTCCAACTGTGCTCTCTGTTGGCTTTGGATCCTTCGGTAGCGCGTCTAAAAGTTGCGCCGTTGTCAGGATGGCGTGGGAGAAAGTGGGGGCGTTGATATCGTGCGCGGCGTGCATCGCTTCACGGGAAGCAGCAGCTGTCGCATCCCGCACGAGCGTCACGTGATAGCCGAGCTCGGCAGCAAAACGGGCAGCGGTTTCGATACATGTGTTTGCGATCAGCCCAATCAGGATGACGTGGCTGATGCGCTGCTGTTTCAGAAGGAAATCAAGATCGGTATTGGCGAACCCGCTTGCGCCCCAATGTTCCTTGATGATCGTGTCGCCATCCATCGGTGCGAACTCCGAATGCCAATCTCCTCCCCAGCTGCCCTTGGCGAACACCTGCATCTTTGCGCCGCCCACCTGGTACGGCGTCGGGTGATCCCAATGTTGGCAGTCTGAAGGCTCAGCGCGGTGATGCGGAACGATGAAGATCAGGATGCGTGCCGCGCGGGCCGCAGCGATGATGCATCGCATATTGTCGATGAGGCCCACTTCCCCTGCGACTTCCGCAATCATGGGCCAGAGCTTCCCGCCCTCCGACAAAAAGTCGTTGTAGGGATCGACGAGCAGCAAGGCTGTCCGATCAACGCGAATCTCTTCCACCGTCACTGTGCTCACCCCTCGCCCCGGGTATTGCAGCTCTTACGCGCGACGATTGCGCAGGGCCGTCGGCAGGGCGAGTTAAGTCGGCGTAAAGAAGCGTTATACGTTGTCGCTGGGGCGGCCGGGCATGAGGGGCGCTGCTCCGGGTCAGAGTAAATGTCGGTGTATCTGCTTGGCTGCGCTGAGCTCGCAGGTCTCGTTCACAGCCGAGGGATCAAGGGCCTGGCCTGCCCGACAATCGGGCACATCTCCGACGAATTGTTGATTGCCCATGACATATGCCGATGCCAATGTGCCGCCATCCGGCAACCTTGCGGGCCGAGTTTGTACCTATGACTTCACTCAGCCTGAGAAGCTCATCCGAGGGCTGAACGTCGCGCCATTCCGTCGGAATAAGTCATGGAAGACAACGCACGCACATTCGGATCGTTCGAATTGCGGCCCGCGCAACGGGTTCTTCTTGAGAACGGCAATGTCATTCGTCTGGGTGGGCGCGCGCTCGAGATCCTCATCGCACTGACGGAACGGCCGGGAGAGCTTATCGGCAAGGAGGAGCTCATTGCGCGTGTGTGGCCGAACGTGATCGTCGAAGAAGCGGCACTGCGCGTGCATATCGCCGCTCTCCGCAAGTTTCTCGGTGACGGACGATCTGGCACCCGGTTCATCACCAATGTTCCCGGTCGGGGCTACACCTTCGTCGGCACGGTCAACAAAGGGACTCAGTCCAGCGCCAGCGGCCGAGCCCTCTCGCACCGCCTACCCCAGGCGCAGTCGCGGATGGTCGGTAGACGAGAAGTCGTCGTCGCGCTCGCCGACAAAGTTATGCAGCGCGGGTTCGTCACGATCGTCGGGCACGGCGGCGTTGGCAAGACGACGACCGCGCTTGGGATTGCCGAGACGCTTCTGGAGCACTATCCGGACGGCATTTACTTTGCGGACCTCGGAGCGGTGGGCAATCCAAGTCTGGTGTTGGGCGTGGTTGCATCGGCCCTGGGATTGGCGACGGATGTGGAGGATCGCTACGCCGCCATTGCGACCTTCGTTGCCGGCAAGCGCCTGCTCCTGATCCTAGATGGCTGCGAGCACGTTATCGACGCGGCAGCGGATATTGCCGAAACCATCTCCAAGCTCGGAAACGAGACTGCTCATCTGCTCGCAACAAGCAGAGAGCCGCTTCGGGCGAGCGGCGAATGGGTACATCGCCTACCGCCTCTGGCCTTTCCGCCGGACACTCCGAGCATGTCAGCAGCCGACGTCCTGTCATTCCCGGCTGTCCAATTGTTCATGGAGCGCGCATCCGCTGCATCAGATGCATTTATGATTACGGAAGCCAACGCCGATACAATTGGTTCAATCTGTAGACGGCTGGATGGTATTCCGCTCGCCATAGAGCTTGTAGCGGCGCGTGTCGACAGTATGGGCGTTCCCGGCCTACCGATGCTTATGAAGGATCCGCACCGGCTGCTGTCGAGCAGAGGGCGCCGCACCGCGCGGGCACGTCATCAAACTTTGCGGGCAGCGCTCAATTGGAGCTACGAGCTTCTCAATCCCGTCGAGAAGGCAATCCTGAGGCGCCTTGGCGTCTTTGTAGGCTCAACCTCCATCGAGGCGGTACTGGCGGTTGCAATTGAGGACGACATTGTCGCTGCCGACTGCGAGGAGGCCATAGCGAGCCTCGTCACCAAGTCTCTCGTCGTTGCGGATATCAGCCAGGCTACCGTCCAATATAGACTTCTCGACACAACGCGCTTTTATGCCATTGAGCAACTGGCAGAGCTCGGCGAGCTTGACGCCATCGCCCGCCGCCACGCGACGTACTTTCGTGATCTCTTTAAGACCGCTGCGCAAGAAGCGGAGGTTCAGACCGCCAGCCAGTGGCTTCCCCGGTACACCAGTCATCTGGAGAATGTGCGGGCAGCTTTGGACTGGTCCTTTTCGACGAAGGGAGATCCGGCTGTCGGTGTTGAACTTACGCTCGCGGCGGCCCCGCTATGGACCTGGTTGGTGCAGGTAGCGGAAGCACAGATCAGCATCGAGCGAGCATTGGGTGCTCCGCCCGAGCATCTAGATGATCGTACCTTGATGCGGCTCAATGGCGCGCTCGGTGGCGCGACGAGCATCGCCGACATCGCCAGTCGGCGTATGATCACAGCGCATTCCGCGGCGCTGGCGCTGGCTGAGAAGCTCGGAGACGTGGATCAGCAGTTGCGGGCCCTATGGGGTCTTTGGGTCTATCATCTCGACCAGGGCGAGTTCCGTGTGGGGCTAGAGGTAGGACGTCGCTTTTATCAAGCGGCGCAGCATTCAAACTCGCGCAACGATCAGGTTATTGGCCAGCGTCTCGTAGGTTACGCGCTCTATTTACTTGGCGATCTCGAGGGGGCCCGATCGGAGATTGAGCGTGTCCTGCGGCTCCTCAACGAGAAAGAGGGTGCGAGCGAAGCGTTCCGCTTTCAATTCGACCAGCGTGCTGTGGCCCGCATGACCTACGCACTGATATTGTGGATGCAGGGTTTTCCCGAGCAAGCAACGCACTGGAGAATGGAGGCTGATGCCAATGCGCTTGCCATCGGTCACTCGACGCTGGTTGGCAATGTGATCATCAAGAGCAGCGGTCCTTTAGCCATTCTGACCGCTGACAACGATGCGTTGGCGAACTACGTAGGTTACCTCGCGTCACACGCCGCACCTCAAGCACTCTGGCCTTTCATGGTGCGCATATACGCCGGTCTCCTGGATATACGGTGCGGGCGCCTTAGCGAAGGAATTCGCTGTTTGCGGACAGCTCTCGCCGGCATAGGAGAGCGCCGCTTTACCATGCCGCGCACGTGGGCAATGAGCGTGCTTGCTTTGGCCGAGGCGCAGAACGGCGAGCGAGACTGCGCCTTGCAAACAATTGGTGTGGCGATTGCGCGAGTCGAAGCAGATGAAGAGCGCTGGTGCTATCCGGAAGTCTTGAGGGTAAAAGGCGAGATATTGCAGCTTGCCTATGGTGAGACCGGATGTGCTGACGCCATTGTGTATTTCCAGCGCGCCATGGAGATCTCACAGCACCAAGGGGCGTTGTCATGGGAGCTTCGTGCAGCCACGAGTCTCGCGCGGCTTTGGCACAGGCAGGCCATGTCAAAGGAGGCCGCTGATCTCTTGTCCGAAGTCTATGGCCGCTTTACCGAAGGTTTCGCAACGGCGGATTTGGAGATCGCGCGCGCCCTGCTTGACGACATTCGTGCGTCTCTAAAGGTACAAGCGCGAAGTGCCCGACCTGTGCGCAAAGTATCCCGCTCTGCAGCATCGGGAGTTGAATGAGACGCCGCGCGGCCAATGAGCTGCCTAGCCGGTAAGTGACGCACGCAACGCGGCGATCACCTGCTCCGTCGCAGCGCGCGATGCCGCAGTCTCTGCCAACCCATTGAACATCAGGAAATCGTGGATCGTTCCACTGTAGCGGGTTGTGGTGACGGTGACCCCCGCATCGATCAGCTTCCGCGCATACGCCTCCCCTTCGTCTCGTACCACGTCATGCTCAACGGTTATGATCAATGCTTCGGGGAGATCATTGAGCTGTTCCACCGAAGCCAGCAGCGGGAATGCCGTTATGTCTCGCCGTGCGCGCGCATCCGGCAAGTACGCATCAAGAAAGTGCTGCATGGTTGCTCTGCTGGGCCACGGGCCGTCTGAAAATGTCTCGTAGGAGCCGATCTGTGAGACATCAGCCAGAACAGGGTGAATAAGGGCCTGAAATCGGATCTCAGGTCCTCGTCGTATCTTCGCCATCAGCGTTAAAGCTGCGGCCATGTTGCCGCCTGCTCCATCACCGGCAACAGCAATTCTGTCCTGGTCGATACCAAATGCGGAGGCGTTGCCTCGAACGTATTGCAGCACGGCATAGGCCTGCTCGTTCTGGACCGGGTAGCTGGCTTCCGGCGTCAGCGTATAGTCGACGACAATGACAGCACCGCCGACGCCAGCGGCCAACTCAGCCGCGAAACGTTGATGCGTTGATTTGCTCCCAAGCATCCATCCGCCACCGTGACAATAGACGATCGCAGGCACATCCCGTCCCACTGACGGTGCGCGGACGAGGCGAATGTCTATGCCGTTGGTGGAACCGTGCGGGACATGGATATCCTCAATCGCAACCGCAGGCATAGCTACAGGGCCAGACTGCAAGCCAGCGAAGATGCTGCGAGCCCGATCGTTGGGAAGCGTATGTAGCGACGAAACCGGCGACGACACAAGCGCCGCAACAAATGCCTGTGTCTCGGCATCCCACGGCGTTCGGGGCGTGCCCACGCCTCTGCTCATGTATTCGCGCCCTCGGGCTTTGCCCATCAACTGCAGCAGCTTACGGAAGGTCTACGCATGCAGCCTTCGCTCATAGAGAGATGCAGATGCGGTGGCACGCGCGCGAGTTAAGAAGTGCAAAGTCTGCCGCGTAAAGATCGCCTGCCACGGGGCCGGGGGCACCGGCTGTTGCACATCCCGCCCGCTGGACAGCCTTTGCAAAGCTTTGCGGCGCTTTACGAAGGCTAACTCTGGACGCTTCTCCGAATGCGCTACCACCGAGGCGGCCCAAACGCTGGAGTTCCAGCGCTCAAGCCTGCATCAACTCCGCACGCATCGAGCGACCCGTACCGAAAGGATCACCCATGAGATCGTCAGCCTTTGCAGCCGGTATCATTCTGGCACTCTCCTCCGGCATAGCTGCCGCTCAGTCGAGCAACTTCGACAGCGGCAAGTTCTTCGACCGCCTGAAGCTCGAAGGCGCCTCCGTGCCGAGCAACTTCGACTCGAAGAAGTTCTTCGACAAACTGCAGGCCGAGGGCGCCAGCAGCAAAGCGCCGCTCAGCGCCGAAGAGTTCTTTGCTAAGCTGCGTGCCGAAGGCGCATCGGTGCCGGCACAGTTCGACGGCAAAACGGTCATCAACAAGATGCGTTCGGAAGGCGTGACCGTGCCTGACCTTGTCGTTCCCAACAAGTGAGAGACAGCCTCAGGATGCGCTCTGCGGGCGCATCCTGAGACCATTGTGCGAGCCGCTGTGGCGGCAAATGCCGGACACGATGGTCGCATAGCGCCGCCGAAGGAGCGTCAATATGAATTGTCCGCGCCTATATCTTGCCACGGCGACCGTCCTATCGATGCTCATCCTGTGTGCGCCGGCGATGGCCTCTTCCCCTCCGCAGCCCGCTTCTGCGCCGCCGCCATCGCGGCCGTTGCCGATGGTCAGTTTTGCGCCGCTCGTCGATAAGGTGCTACCGGCGGTAGTGAGTATCCTCGTTGTCGGCGAAGCCCTGGATCCAGCGGAATTCAGTCCGGGTCAGCCGGTACCAGCACCGCAAAAGCGACCGTTCCGATCCGGTGGTTCTGGCGTGATCGTTAGCGCAGCCTTGGGACTGATTGGCACCAATCGCCATGTCGTAAAGGACGCGACATCGATTACCGTACGCCTCCACGATGGGCGCGAGGCCCCGGCCAAACTCCTCGGCATCGATGCGGGTGCCGACATCGCCATGATCAAGATCGATCTGCCAGATCTCACGGAGATACCTTTCGGCAATTCGTCGAATCTGCGTGTCGGTGACTTTGTCATAGCCGTGGGAAATCCGTTCGGCCTGGAAGGGAGTGCAACCGCTGGCATCGTGAGCGGTCTGATGCGCTCCGATATCGGTTACGACATCTACGAGAGTTTCATTCAGATCGACGCTGCCGTGAACCCAGGTAACTCGGGCGGAGCGCTCGTCAATCTCGACGGCGAGCTGATCGGCATCAACACGGCGGTCGGGCGCCAGGGCGCCGGCAGCGTCGGAATTGCCTTTGCCGTCCCCATCAACATGGCACGGCGCATTGGCACGCAGATCTATTTGCATGGACGCATGCGTCGTGGATCCGTCGGTCTCGAGACCCGCGATATCTCTCAAAGCACCGCCGCCGCCATCAAGTTGGCTGACCGGCGGGGAGCTCTGGTCACAGCCGTGGAACCTACTTCGCCGGCCGCGCGCTCAGGCATCAAGCCAGGCTGCGTGATCAAGAGCGTGAATGGCGACGCGGTCAACAACAACAGCGTATACATGGCCTACTTCGGCAGTTCAGCGGTTGGCGAGCAGATCGAGATGGAACTTGCCTGCAATGGAACCAGGGAGAAGCTGCAACTCACAGTCAGCGATGAAGTGAGCAACCCGCACACCGCAGAAGTGGCGGTGACCTCGCACGCACTTGGTGGCCTAACTCTCGGTGAGATCGGGCCGCGCTCGCCGCTGTACGGCCAGCTCCAGGGCGTCATCGTCAGGGGCATCGCGCCGGACAGCCCGGCAGCCCGCACAGGCCTTATGACAGGCGACGTCATTCTCGCGATCAATCAGTTGACCATCAGTGCGGCAAGTAACGTCAGCGAATTGGCGCGGGTGAATGTGCCGATCGAGCGCGTAAGCATCAGTCGGGATGGTGTCCCGTATATCGTTGTGCTTAGGCGGTAGAGACTGCGTGTAGCGCTACTCGGGACGCGGAGATCCAGCTATATCTCCGCGTCATCGAGATAGGATGCCTACCTGATCGCTCGACGCACTACGTTCGCTTCCGAACGTTCACCACTGAAACAAATTTGTTGGCGATTGCAAGACTTCCGCTATTGGGACGACTCAATTTTTTGTGCGGCGCACCGTCCGAGTAGATGCGTTCGTCTCCTTCTGGCCCGTCGCAACTCCGGCATCAGCCCATCGCAACGTCAGCTCATGATGGCTGAGCTGCCAAGCTAGGCGTTATTCGGAGGCGGCACTGATGACCCAATCGGACATCGGGTGCCATCGCAGCGGTTTGCTGTCAATCAGCGCGACGCAGAGAAGCGGACCTGTCAGGTGGTGGCCAGGCGGATGTTCGAAAGGATCAATTTGGGGGGCGGGTTGCGATTGTGAGCGGACATGGCGCATATCTGAGCGAACGGACCAGACCGGAGAATGGATCATCTGTCCCTTTGTAAGAGCGCTCATCCCATCAACACCGAGCGAGGCGGAGTTGTACACTGCCGCCGCGCTAGAACAATTTCCCGGCGCGCTCGAAGCCTTTCCCAGACGACCTGTTGTCGCCGCCTCTATCCACGAGATCACTGTGGGAAGCCCTGAGCAACGGCAATGACGCCGCAATGCGCTCGAAGTCGCGGAGGTTCTGCGCCTCGGATTTCCCCAGCACCGTGCGAATTTGCGAGCGCACCGTATCCAGCGATACACGACGCGCGCGTGCGACGTCTTCAGCCTTCGCGCCACCTAGAATGAGGATGCTCACCTCCGCCTCGGCCTTGCTGAGGTTGAACAAGTCGCTCAGCAACGACGGTGACGGCAATTGGCGCGTATCGAGATTGCGCGTCATGATCAGCGCCATGCCGGCAATCAGTCCAGTCGGCTCCATCCCGGGCTTCACGCTCGTCAGACTCGCCGGCGCCGGTGAGACAACGAGCGCCCAGGATGCCGCGGCCTCTGATCCACGCAGCCGCATAGCGCCACCCGGTTTTTTTGCGGCAGCCGACGTCACGAGCCGCTTGAGTACGTCGGCTTCCTGACGGTCCCGCGCCGCCAGCTGCCCTCCGCCCGAGATCAGTCGGCTTCCGCTCGAGGCGATGCGCAATGTTGCGTTGGGTCCCGAAGTGATCTCGGCACTGGCTGCGTTGGCAAACAGAACATGCATCGAGGCATCCACCAATATGATGCCGATCGGAAGCGCGTCCAGCGCGGCGAGCCCCGGATCGCCGCCAATGGTCGGAGCGGGGAGCTGCCTGCGCAGTTGAAAGGCCCGATGCAAGTGCGGCATGAGCCAATTCAGGCGTTCCGCATCAGCTCGCTCATAGTGCTCGAAGCTCTCGTCACGGAATGTGCTGACGATTGCACCCGAAGGGCCCGCGATCAGACCGCCGACGAAATGCCGCATCCCATACTGGCGGCCATAGTCGTTGTAGAACTCGCCTTTGAGATAATCGCGTTCCGAGATGACCTCTTGCCCGATCCGCGCAGGATGTGCCCCGAGTATGCCAGTCGCCATCTCAGCTCTCGCAGAGGCCATGTGCGGATCGACCTTGTGGAAATGGCCAAAGTAGGGATCGGCGCCGCCCGGTATCGGACGTGAGAGATGCGCCTGCGCGCCGTCCGCCTCCAGGGCAAAGATATGCGTCCGGTCGCCGCCGAGGAACGTTGTCAATCGATCGCTGACGTCGATCCAATCGCCGGCACCCGATCCGGCGTCATAAATCGAGCCGACAAGGTTGGCGAGTTCAAGCTCACTCACCGATCGGACCTTTTCTTCAGAAAAGCTCGGCCGTTATCCGGACGCCGCCGAACTATGGCAGGGAGCAGCCAAGAATTTGAAGCGAATAACGAAATCCGCTTCAATAGTTAGCATGCAGAATGCCGGCGCGACAGATTCGCGGCTCAATTTTTTGGGGCACGATCAACTCGCCCCTTATCCCATTTCTTTAGTCTGATGATCATTGGGCGCAGCCCGCGCAAACCCTAGCAATATCTCGAATTTCCGATCTCTTCTCTCGACGGCCGTCCGTGCCGACTGCCACCAGCCCCACAAATTTCTCGGCTCTCACCAGTTCTGGTGATGTGGGAACTCGCGCCCGGCGTCAAAACACCCCCGTTCCGAGCACACGCGGGTCGCCGCCTCGGCGAGCACACTCAGATCTGGACTGGAGAGACTTATGAGATCAGGAACTGGAACCCGGCTGGCGATCGGGCTGTCGCTGGCGATCGGCTCTATCGCGCCTCTCACAGACGCAGCGCAAGCACGCGATCACGGCCGGACGCGCGCCGCCATCGGCGGCTTCATCGCCGGCACTGCCGTCACTTCGGCGCTCTCGCCGCGGAAGGTCGTCGTCTACCCGGACATCTATGGCCCGGCTTGGGGGCCGCCTCCATATCCCACCGACAGCTTCAGACCTTCGCCTGGCATCATTTGCTACTCGAGCCAGCGCGCCTGCTACACCGCAGGCGGCGGCTACAATTCAAAGTGGACCTGGAACATATTTGCGCGCTGAGGAGCGGACAACATGAAATCAATTGCAACCAAGACGCTTTCTGCCGCCGTCATGGCCATCTGCGTGTTCGCCTTTTCCGCAGAGGCCAATGAGGAAAAATCTCACCGCTTGAGCAGCGCCTGGAGCGGTCTGGTCGCCGGAGCTGAGCCCGTCCTCACGCCCCGGCAGACGGCCAAGGTGAATAATCTCGCGTACCAAGCTGCCGTCACACGCATCTGCGAGGGCTTCGACATCAACGAAGAGCGCTTCATGTCCGCGCTCGCCGACGCCACGACGATGCCCGACGCCAAGCTCTCGAACGAAGCGCTCGTCGCGCGTCACAACTTCCTTCTCGTGGATCTCGGCATGCGTGTCGGTGTGTTCATCGCGGAAGGCGCATTTAACGCGACTTCGTTCTGCGCGAGCGCGCAAGAGCTGAAGGCACAGTCCGAACTCCCGCACGTGTGGGAATGAGGCAACCATGTCGGGTCCGCCCGCCGGGCTGAACCCACTCGGAGTATCTCTCATGGCCGACCATATCAAAGCAGTGATCACCTTCGCGTTGTCCAACTTCACGCTGACTTTTCTTGCGATCGGATTGGTATTCTCGATCGTCGCGATCGCACGAGCCGAGAGGCCGGCTCATGGCGCGCTGGTCGTCGAGAAATTTCTTGCCTGGCACGTGTTCTGGGTCGTTGGAGTGGCGAACTTCTACAACTTCGTCATGCATACCTTCTTCGGCAAGATGTCGGCGGCCTTCATCGGTTGGGCGGATAGTCCATTCCAGCTGGAAGTCGGCATGGCGAGCCTGGGCTTCGCGGTTGTGGGGTTCATCGCGGCGTTCCGCAGCTTCGATCTGCGTCTGGCTGCCATCGTCGGTCCGAGCTGCTTTCTGCTCGGTGCAGCGGGAGGCCACATCTATCAGATGATCACGGCGCACAATTTCGCCCCCGGCAATGCGGGCGTGATCTTCTACACGGATATCATCATTCCTCTGATCGGCTTCGCACTGCTCTGGCTGGCACATCGTCGCCAGTCATCAGCCGAGGCGCGGCCACACACACCCGTTGGCATCTTCGCGGTGCGATAGTCGCTGCCGCCAATACTCTCGAGAAAAGACCGATGGATATTATCTCGCAATCATTCTCGCACACACCGGTCTGGGTGTACGTGCTGTTCATATTTCTCGTCTCGCGCGGCATGAAGTCGTTGCAGCCGCGCGAGACAACCCTCGGCACGCTAGCGCTGATACCCGCTATCTTCATGCTCGTCGGGATCGGGATCCTGGCATCGCGCTTCGGCACCCTGCCGCCCGTCTATGCGGCCTGGCTGCTCGCGCTCGCTGCCGGTGCCGGCGCAGGCTGGCTGCTGCTGCGCCGTAAGAACATTCTCGTCGATCGCGTACGCGGCGTTTTGTTTCGGCCGGCTGATTACTCAGTCATGCCGCTGATCCTCGGTTCCTTCGCCGTAAAGTATGCCTTTGGTGCTGTCGGGTTTCTCCATCCGGAGCTCGTGAACCAGGCGAGCCTCGGCATGATCGAGGGCGCGGTTTACGGCCTCTTCTCCGGCATCTTCGTCGGCAAGTTGGCCAACTACACCCATCGCTATCTGAGCCAGCCATCGGTCGACCTGCCAGGTGTCGGCAGCGAGGCCTGACGACGGCGCCGCACGAACCTAGACGTAGCCTACAAGAATTGGAAAGCCGGTGCACTGGGCCGATCGGTCCTTTATGTCCAGCACGATTGCGGACGGAAAGATGTCATGAAGCGACGCGAATTTCTTGTTGCAGGAGCCAGTGGCGCGGCCGCGGCGCTCGCATCGAACACGCCCACAGCCATTCGCGCAGCGCCGCCGGTGGCAGTGGGGGCCTCGGCCGATGTCTACAAGATCGGGGACTTCGAATTGCTGCGGTCGAAGAGCGGCATCGCGCTTCGCCACAAGCGTGAGCCCGGGCGTCTGCTGTGGGAAGCCGCCGAAGCCCGCTTCCTCAGCGCCGAGCAGGCTACGGCGACTATCAAAGCATTCGGCCGCCCCGAAGGCGCCTACGATATCCACGACAAGGTCGAGGCCAGGTTTGAGCGCGCGGCGATCCAGAGCATTTCAGTCACCGGTCCAATCGCGACGCTGACGGGCGAGCTCGCCGGCAAGAAGGGCCGACTCGATTTTCGTATCACGTTCGAAGCGCTATCGACGGCGCACGTACGCTTCGAGATCGCGGTGACCGGGGCAGGCACCGAGGCCATCAACCGCATTCGGCTGAAAAGCGCGTCGGTCAAGCATGAAGGCTTCTTTGGCTTCGGCCAACAGCTCACGTATTTCAATCAGAAGGGTGCACTCATTCCGATCCTCGTGCAGGAGCACGGCGTCGGTCGCGGGAAGCCGGTCATAACCCAGCTGGTCGATGTATTCGCCGATCACGGCGGCGGCAATCCACACATCACTGAAGGGCCGGCGCCACACTTCATATCAAGCCGGTTGCGGTCGCTGTTCCTCGAGAACACCGAGTACAGCACCTTCGACATGCGCGCGTCCGATCACGTCGAGATCAAGGTATGGTCCGGCAAGATGACGGGGCAGATCATGTACGGCGCAACGCCGCTCGATCTGATCGAGGCCTATTCGATCTACGCTGGCCGGATGCGCGCGCTTCCCGACTGGACGCAAAATGGTGTCATTGTCTCAGTGCAGGGTGGCACGAAGGAAGTGCGCGAGAAGCTTGCCAAGATCCGCGCCGCGGACATTCCGCTCGCGGGACTTTGGATCCAGGACTGGCCAGGCAAGCGAGTGACCTCCGCCGGCAAGCAGCTCTGGTGGGACTGGCGGCTCGACGAGGCGTTCTATCCGGAGTGGCAGCAGCTGGTCGCTGATCTCAAGAGCAGCGGCGCGCGCATGATGCTCTACGTCAATCCGTTCCTGAGCAACGCACCGGGCCACGACCGGCTGTTCAACGAAGGGCGTAACAAGGGCTACCTCGTCCAGAAGCAGGACGGCAGCCCGTACCTCATCCGCAATACGGATTTCTATGCCGGGCTTGTTGATCTTCAGAACCCGCAGGCGCGCGCCTGGATCAAGAAGGTCATCAAGGACGAACTCGTGACGAAAGCCGGTGCCACCGGCTGGATGGCGGACTTCGCCGAGGCCATGCCCTTCGACGCCAAGCTTTCAGACGGCATGGATCCCATGACCTGGCACAACCGCTACACGGAAGAGTGGGCGCGCATCAATCGCGAGGCGATCGAGGAAGCCGGCCTCGCCGACGACGGCGTGTGCTTCCATCGCTCGGCATTCACGCAGAGCCCGAAGTACGCGACGCTGTTCTGGCTCGGCGATCAGATGCAGAGCTGGGATCAATACGACGGCATCAAGACCGCCGTCGTGGGAACGCTATCGGGCGGCATCTCGGGCTTCAGCCTCGTGCATTTCGATATCGGCGGATACGTCACGTTAAGCCTCAATGCCGCCGGCAAGAAGATTCCCGTCATCGCGAGAAGCGACGAGTTGTTTCAGCGCTGGATGGAGCTCGGCGCCTTCACCGCCGTCTATCGCACGCACGAAGGTCTCGATCCGGATGTCGCGGCACAGTTCGACAGCGATCCCGCCAACACGCAGCATCTCAAGCGCTTCGCAACGATGTTCAAGGCGCTCGCCCCCTATCGCAAGCGCGCCATCGCGGAAGCAGCGGCGCGTGGCTCCCCCGTCGCGCGTCATCCGTTCCTGCACTTCCCCGACGATCCGAACGTGCACAGCCTGCGCTACCAGTTTCTGCTCGGTGCCGACCTCATGGTGGCGCCCGTGCTCGACAAGGGGGTGACATCCGTT
The DNA here is from genome assembly GCA_023387235.1 of Pseudomonadota bacterium. Classification (GTDB taxonomy): domain Bacteria; phylum Pseudomonadota; class Alphaproteobacteria; order Rhizobiales; family Hyphomicrobiaceae. Next base: position 54,265 of record JAEWIJ010000199.1, on the reverse strand, counting down.
GAGGTCTATTTTCCTCAAGGCGCGGAATGGATCGACCTCTGGACGGGCGAGGACGCGGGTTCGCCCGGCACGTGGCAGCGGATGCCCGCACCGCTTGGCAAGCCCGCGGCGTTCCTTCGCAAGGGATCGGCGAGCGCCGCAGAGATCCGCAACAACCTCAAACTCGCAGGAATCGTGTGATGTCACGCAGCATCTGCCTCCAATCCCGCCTCGCCTCGCGGCGGTTTGGCTTCGCGCTCGTTGCAGCCGTTGGACTGATGACCGCGGCCGCCACGATCGACACCGAGGCTGCCGAAGGCTTCTACGCGGCACGTGGACATGAAATCGCGGGACGCCCCGGCACGATCATCCGGCAAGAGACACTGATCGGCGGACCGCCCGAGGCAACAGCCTATCGCGTGCTGTATCGCTCGACGGGATTGCGCGGCGAGACGATCGCCGTATCCGGCCTCGTCATCATCCCGAATGCACCGACGCCTGTCGGCGGCCGACCCGTCGTCGCCTGGGCGCATCCGACGACCGGCATCGTGCCCCACTGCGCGCCATCCCTGGCGAACTTCAAGTTTCAGCAGATGCAGGGCCTGCGCGAGCTCTTGAATCGCGGCTACATCGTCGCCGCCACCGACTATCCGGGTCTCGGCACTTCGGGGCCACATCCCTACCTTGTCGGGCGTAGTGAAGGTCATGCCGTGCTCGATTCGATCCGCGCCGCGCGCGAGGTCGCGCGAACCGGCACGATCCACCGCGCCGCACTGTGGGGACACTCACAAGGCGGGCAGGCCGCACTCTACGCCGCCAAGCTTGCCGGCAGCTACGCTCCGGAGATCGAAATCTCGGGCGTGGCGGTGGCCGCGCCGGCCACCGATCTCGGCGCATTGCTGAACGAAGACATGGCGACGCCGGGCGGCAAGAATCTGCTGGCGATGACGCTGTGGTCCTGGTCGCGCGTATTCGGTGCGTCGCTCGACGGTATCGTCGATCCGCGCGCCATGCCGACGGTCAATCGCCTCGCCAACGTCTGCCTGGAGTCGCCGATCGATATTCGCCCGCGTGCACGGGCAGGCCGGGAACTTCAGCAGCGCTTCCTGATGGTGGACAATCTCACTGCGCGCGAGCCATGGCGGACTCTCCTCGCCGATAACACGATCGGTGCTCTGCCACCGCAGATTCCAGTTCTGATCATTCAAGGTACCACCGACGATACCGTCCGGCCTAACGTCACGCGCCGCTATGCGAGCCGGCTCTGCGCCGGTGGCAGCCGCGTGCAACTGACCATGATGCCCGACGTCGGCCACGGCATGGTCGCTCTCAAGGGTGCTCGGAATGCGACCGACTGGATCGCGCAGAGGTTTTCTCGTCGGCCCGCGCCGAGCAACTGCCGGGGAGGCGTGTGATGGCGATCGGGGGAAAGAGAACGATCCGTCGCATATCTGCCGGCATCGCCTATACCACCATCATCGCAACGAACTTTGCGGCCGGAACTGCACATACGCAGGACATCTTTGGCGCGAGCATCGACGTCACACCAACCGGGAGCACGCATCCGTTCTTCCGCCATCACTTCATGATCCAAGGCGGCGCGGCCTTCAACGATGTGAAGTCCTTCATTCAGGTCGATTCCCGGGCAGCCGAGATCGGCTCGCGCGTCAACCTGGAGCGTGAGCTGGGACTCACGCCATCGCACACGTCTGCCGATATCCTCGCGCGCGTGAGACTTGCCGATCGATGGATCATCGAAGGTGAGTATTTCAGAGTAGGACGTAAGGAAACCAAGCGCGTCGAGCGCGAAATTTCGTTCGGCGACCACACGTTTGACGTGGGCGCCGACGTCGAGGGCAAGCTCAGCATCACATCGTACCGTCTGGTTGCCGGCTATTCCCTCATCAAGACGTCCCATGCCGAGGTCGGTGCTGCCCTTAGCCTCTATGTGAGCGATATCGGCGCCTCATTGAGCGGTCACGCGCATGTGGACGGCATCGCCGTCGGCGTGAGCTCCGGCCGTTACTCAGCGCCCATTCCGCTGCCGGCCATTGGCCTCTATGCGCACTACGCGCTGACGCCGAGCTGGCTGGTCAGCGGACGCATCGACTACATGGATCTCAGTCTGTCGACGGCCAAGTGGTTCCGGAACGACATCAAGGATATCGGCGGCTACGTGCTGAGCTTCGAAGCGAGCACAGAGTACCGGCTCTTCGACAATCTCGGCGTCGGCGTCGGCTACCGTCGCGTGGAGGTTGATCTGTGGGCAAAGTCATCCGGATTCCGCGGCAGAAGCGGATACACGTTCTCGGCGCCAACAGCATTCGTCCGCATCGATTTTTAAGGTGATCGCCATGAGCGAGATTGAACAGGCGTTTTGCGCATCCACGGCACGCGCGAACCCGTCGAGAAGGGACGCCATCGGGCGCTTGATCGGTATTGCGGCCGGGCTTTCATTCGTGCCGTTGTCAAGCGTGGCCCGTGCGCAGCAGAACAGGGAAGTCCACCAGCTCAAGCCCGGCGAGTTCGTCTGGCATCCGGAGCGCGCGCCCGATGGGCCGGTGTCGATCATCGTCTCGCTGCCCGATCAGCTCGTGCACGTCTATCGCAATGGCGTACGCATAGGTGTGTCGACGTGCTCGACAGGCAAGCCCGGCCACGACACGCCGACCGGCGTATTCACGGTTCTCGAGAAGGATAAGCATCACCGCTCGTCGAGTTATAGCAGCGCACCGATGCCCAACATGAACCGGCTCACCTGGTCGGGGATCGCACTCCATGCCGGTAATCTTCCCGGCTATCCTGCGTCGCATGGATGCATTCGCCTGCCGATGAAGTTCTCCGAGCTACTCTTCGGCGTGACGCATGTCGGCACGCCGGTGATCGTTGCAGGCGCTGCATCCGATCCGCGCGACATCGTCCATCCGGGCCTCGCCTTGACGCCGGACGCAGTGAAGGAGCTGGACACGAAGAAGCTCGTCCAGATGAAGTCGCAGAGAAATCCCTGGCAGGCTGACGTGGTCGATTTCTCCAAGCCGACCGCCGTCGTGATCAGCAGCGCGGACAAATCCGCGAACGTGTTCGAGAATGGCGAGATCGTCGCGCAGGCCACGATCACCCTCCGTGATGCCACCCGGCCGCTCGGGTCACACGTCCTCATGCTGAAGGATGTCGGCGGCGGTCGTATGACGTGGCAGGCGGTGGCTCACCAGGCGCAGGACGCGCGCGAAGCACAAATCGACACCAGCGTTCTGGAGCGCATTGCCCTTGGCCGCACTGCCTTCGATGCCATTCACCTCCGGATGCACGCCGGGCTCGTGCTGGTCACCACAGACCTTCCCGCCCATGCCGACACGCGCACGGGAAGGGATTTCGTCATCATTTCCTAAGCCTTCGACGCGGCTTTGACGAACGATGACGCGGTGCAATCGCGAGGTAACAAAAGATGGTAGCTGATGGAAGTCTTCCTGCCCTGGCCGCGTCGGAGAATGCGACCGCGCCTCGCGCGACGGATCTCGCCAAGCAGATCCTTTCCAGCTCCGGGACGATGATCGGCCTGTGCACGACAACGATAGGCCTCATCAAGATCGTCGAAGGTCGCATCGGACCAAGCAGCGTCGACATCGTCATCGCTCTGCTGGCGAGCGTGTTTCTCTTCAGCGCCGTGCTTTCCTATGCATCGATCCGCACGGCGAAACTTCACCCGTGGAGCGCACGGCTGGAGGGCATGGCCGACGCCCTCTTCATTTCAGGCCTGATCTCGATCGTTGTGCTCATCCTGCTATTCGCATTGGAGCAAATCTAGATGCCCCGCACGCATTCACGCGCGGCTGTGATGCACCTGCAGATCCTGCTCGGCGCAAGCATCGCTTTGTTTGCGGCGAACCGTGCCGGCGCCATTGATCAGGAAGTCGCGCCGCCGACGGAAGCGGCTGAGATCCGAACGATCATCGATACCATCGAGGGAGGCATAAGCGAAGCGTACGCGCTCGGAATGCGCCCGTCGGCGGAACATTTCACCATGCACGGGCGCGCGAGTCTGATCAAATGCCCGACGTTGATCACCCAGGCCGAAGGCGATGGGCTCGGATCGGACGCCGAGGCCTTCTTCGGCGCCCTGGTGGCCGAAAGACGCTGATGCGCTTCACCGTTGCCGAAGGAGCGGGCGGGCACTGCGAGATGGGCAACCGCTCGCTGCTGAATAATCGCGTCCTCGACTGGCTCGACGAGCAGTTCGCGTAGCGAGAGCGAGACACAACGAGAGGCCCCAGCAAGCGGACATGATCGACGGCGATCATATCGCTGCCGGCCACACATTGTGGATGTCTGCTTCTGGGATGGCGCAACTTTGTGCAGTGCACCGACCCGGATAGAAGCGTTCGTCTGCTCGTCGGTTATGCTCCGCTTAGGGGACGCCTTAGGCGAGCAGAAATACGATGACCGTGCCCCACAACGCCAGAAGCACGTTTCCCACAGCATAGCTTACGCCGTACCCCAGGGTTGGCACGGTGCTTTTCGCCACCTCCTGAACGGCGGCGAGCGCTGGCGTAGCTGTGCCGGCGCCTGCTACGGCTCCAAGGAGAATGCCAGGATGTAAGCGGAAGACGTGATGGCCGATTAGGAGGGTGGCAACCTGAGCAGCAACGAGGATGACGGCGGCAGCGAGAACCAGGCTCAGCCCGGCCTCCTGAATGCCCCGAACAAAATCCGGACCGGCGGCGAGTCCTACCACGGCGATGAAACCTGTAAGCCCCAGCGATTCAAACAGCCACAAGGTAGGGCTGGGGATACGACCGAACGTGGGACGCACGGAGCGCAGCCAGCCGAACACCAATCCGCCAATGAGCACGCCAACGCTCTGGCTTAGGCCAATCTCGAGCGCCCCGAACGCGATCGCAGGAATCCCGATGAGCGCTCCCAATACGATACCCAGACCAACAAACACCATGTCGGTCGCGTCGCCGACGCGATCCGCGACGCCGAGAGCCGCAATGGCGGCCTTGGTTCGATCCGGGGCACCGACGAGCGATAAGACATCGCCGCGTTGAACGGCCGTCGATGGAGACACGGGGATGGGTACGCCGCTTCGACTTATGCCACGGAGGAAGATGCCGCGCGCGAACGGCTCATCAGCCAGTTTGGCCAATGTCGCGCCATCGTACTGCTTCTGCGTGACCACCACATCTACGGCATCGACACTTCCCGGGACCAGTTCGCGATCCGCAACCTCGGTACCGAACTTTGCTCCATGCTCGATCAAAGCATCGTGACGTCCAGCGACTGCGATCACGTCGGTCGGTGCGAGTACAAAGTTGGGCTCCGCTGTCTGCACGGTACCCGCCCGGCGGATGAAGCTGGCGTAGAGCCGGACGCCGTCGATGGCTTGCTCCATCTCCCGCACCGAGCGGCCGGACATCTTCGACGTGGGTTCCAGTCGAAATGTCCGAACCTCGAATGTCCGCCACATGGTCAACGCATCCTGTTTGGCTCCTTCGCCCATCGCTTCTTCGTAGCGGCGGCATTCAGCGGCGAGATCCACACCAAGTATGCGTGGCCCCATCTGCGCGAGAAACCACGCTGCCACGACGACGCCGACCAAGTACGTCACCGCAAAGGCAACGGGGATGCGGTTGGCGAGCTGAGCTTTTGCGTCTGGAGCGAGCGCGAGATGACCAATCGCGTCGCCTGCCGTGCCGATTGTGGCTGACTCGGTAAGCGAACCGGCTAGCAGACCCGCTGCGGTGCCAGCGTCGTATTCCAGCAGCCGGGCCATCACATAGGTGAGGAACAGACCGACCACCGCAAACACGACGGCTAAGACAGCCTGGGCAACCCCATCCTTCTTCAAGCCTCGAAAGAACTGGGGGCCAGTCCGATATCCGATCGAAAACAGAAAAAGGAGGAAGAAGATCTGCTTGACCGCAGCTGGTAGCGTTATCCCGAGCTGTCCGACGAGGACGCCAGCCAGTAGTACGCCGGTAACTGCTCCTAGTGTGAATGTGCCGACCCGTAACCGACCGAGCGCATAGCCCACCGTGATCGTCACGAAGAATGAGATCTCCGGGCGATCACGTAGGATCCCTAACACCCAGTCGATCATGCACCGGTCACCATGGTCCAGACGGGGTCGACTGGCCTAGCGCTGCGGATTGGCCGTCACGCGCGAGGCCTCATAGGCATCTCGGTAACCTCGTGCGATGGTTCGAACTCCCCGACCGATATCTTCGTAAGCCTCGTCTGGAAGGTTTGCCAGTGATACGCGGAGAGACCAATTGGGCGCTTCGAAACCTCCGCCATTGAGCAGCACGATGCCGTGGTCCTCTGCGAGGCGGAAGGCAAGATCCAACGGATGGACATTCTTCTTCAAGTACTCGACTGCTTCGTCGCCGATGTTCTTCCTGGCCCAGAACTCGAAGTCTATCAACCCATAGTAGGCGTCATAGTTGGGGTTGGGCGAAAGTTGAAGCTCCATACTCTCAATGAGTGCCGTGAAGCGCTTGTGCACGATGTCCATGCAGGCACGTTGATAGCGCTTCTCGGCATCCATCATCTCGCAAAGCGAGAACATACTCATCATCACCTGCTGAGGAAGCGACAGTCCGGCCGTATGGTTCAACGCGATGTCGCGACTGTCCGCGACGATACGATCGATGAACTTGAGCTTGCGGGGCTCGAGCGTTATCGGCCCGTAGCGCTTGTCCAAGGCCTTGAGGTCTGCCGCTGGCAATTTAGCAATCATCTTGTCGAACATGTTGTCTTCATGCACAGCAATGACGCCCAGCCGCCATCCCGTGCAGCCGAAGTATTTCGAGTACGAGTAAACACCTATCGTATTCTGCGGGAGTTCCCCCATCAGCGATCGGAAATCATGCACGAAAGTCCCATAGACGTCGTCGGTCAGGAGCATGAGGTCCGGGCGTTTGGTCTTCACGAGGTGCGCGATCTTTCCAATCGTCTCTTTGCTCAACGCCATGCCGATGGGATTGCCTGGATTGACGATAAAGAACGCCTTGATCTCAGGGTTCTCGAGTTTTGCAATTTCCTCGTCGGTGAATTGAAAGCGGTTCTCCTGTGGAGCTTTGATTTGCACCATCTTGAGATCGTAGTCCTCGAGGTGGGTCATCTCCAGATAGGGTGTGAAAATAGGTGTGCCGAGAGCTATGGTGTCGCCAGGATGCAGCAGGCGATTGGCTTTCAGTGATTTGAATATGTAACACATGGCGGCCGTCCCACCCTCGACCGCATAAAGGTCGAATTTTCCAGCCGGCCGCGGATCTCCGCACATCGCCCACGCCAAGTACTCATGAACGATGCGCTCGTTGTGGACGAGCATCCGATCGGGCACCGGGTAGTTGTCGCCAATGATGGAGTCCACGAGTTCGTGCACAAAAGCATCAGGATCAAATCCGAACTGCTTGGTCGCGTATTGCACCATTGATGCGAGGAATTGAGCCCCGGGAGCATCGTTCTGACCGGCAAGCCATGTCGTGAGGCGCGTTGCAATCCCACGAGCTTGCGGCATGCCGCCAATGCCGGCGGGATGATCCATCACGCGCCTGCTCTCGGTCATGGCGAATTGACCCAACAGGAAGAAGGCCTCGCGCGGTGTTGTCGCGACCCAGTTTGGATTGCCGCGCCCGGCGTTGAGGAAAGCGGATTGTGTGGTCCGTGACGCCTTCTTGGCCAAGCCGATGAGCTCGTCTTTGATTTCGAATGGGCTCAGGGTTTCGAATTTTCGCAGAGTGAGAATGTCGGTCATGGCTTACTCCTACCTTTGCCTGCGCCGGTGGGCTCTCATCAAGTCAGTAGCATCACGATGACCATTCCCCAGATTGTCAGCAGAGTGTTTCCAACCGCGTAGGTCACCGTATATCCGAGGCCGGGAATTTGGCTCTTAGCGCGATCATTGATCATGCCGAGAGCTGCCGTCGTCGTGCGAGCTCCGGCGCAACAACCGAAAAGAATGGCGTCATCAAATCGGAACACATACTTCCCGAGATACAGCGCCAGGAGCAGGGGGATGGTCGTAACGAGGGCGCCCCACAGAAACAGACTGAAGCCCAGCTGCTGCAGCCCCGCGATGAACCCTGGACCTGAAGAGATGCCGACCACGGCGATGAAAACATTGAGACCAACCGAGTTCATGAACCAAACGGTGGAAGACGGGATGCGTCCGAAGGTCGGCCGCACCGAGCGCAGCCAACCGAAAAACAAGCCCGCGACGAGCACGCCGCCGGAAGTCGATAGCGTGAGAGGAATGCTGCCTACCTTGAAAACGAACGAGCCCAGCAGTGCGCCTAAAGCAATCGCGGCGCCAATGAATGCCACATCCGCAATATCAGTGGCGCGGTCCGGATAGCCGAGCATTGTCGTCGCCGCCGTCACGTCGGCCGGCCGCCCGACAATAGTAACGATATCGCCCCGCTGCAGTTCGGTGTGCGGCAGGATCGGGATATCGGTGGCGGTTGCTCCGCGGGTTATTTTTCGCAGGAACACGCCACGCGTCCGCGGAGATTTGGCCAGTTCGGCTAGCGTCTTTCCGTCCGCCTCATCGGTTGTGACGTAGACATCGACACCTTCTACCGGAACTGCGAGCAGCTCGCGGTCATCAACCTCCTGAGCGGCTGTGCCGATCAAATTCACGAGCACGTCGCGCCGACCCGCGACAGATAAGACGTCGCCGACTTGAATGACCGCGTCCGCGGTAGCGTCTACGATCTCGTCGCCCCGACGAATTCGCTGAACGAATACGCGATGCTCTGGAACGAACGCTTCCGCATCCTGCACCCTCTTGCCTACTGAGGGCGCTCCTTCCCGAATGCGGTACGCCCGCAGTTCGAAACGGTGCCAAGCCGAGCCTGGACCGCCGAGAGCTTTTGCTCCGCCTTGCCTTTCTTCGTAGCGCTTGCAGGCGGCCTCCAGGTTGACGCCGAGTAGCGCTGGCCCAACCAACGCCAGCACAATCGCGGAGCCAACCGTGCCGAAGATATAGGTCACCGCGTAGGCAACCGGCATCGCATCCAGGAGGCGCTTGGCTTCTTCAGGTGGGAGGTTGAGACGATTTATGGCGTCGGTCGCCAGACCCATGGAAGCCGAAATAGTTTGCGACCCCGCATACAGTCCCGCGGACGATCCGACATCATAGCCAGCCATCCTGACGCCCACGTAAGCGGCGAGCAGACAGAGCAAGCAGACGATTGCTGCAAAGAGTGCTTGCGGCGCACCGTCCTTTGCAATGCCTCTTACGAATTGTGGGCCTACCCCATAGCCAATGGCGAAGAGGAACATCAGGAAGAAGGTAGGCTTGAGCGGGCCTGAGACGGTTATCCCGGCTTGGCCGATGATCACGGCCGCTATCAACGTCGCAGTGACGGCCCCCAAACCGAGGCCTTTGTAGTTGAATGAACCAAAATAATATCCGAGTGCTAGCGAGAGAAAAATTGCGATTTCGGGATAACTTCTCAGTGTGCCGATGAACCAATCGATCATGGCCAATACCTGCACTCAATGTGCTACATCGCGGGTCGCGCTCGCACACTGAACAGGAAAAGCAATTTCTAGGCGCCTTGGAAATAATGGTATTTGCTGACGTAGACGTGCCTAAAACCCGGATCCTGGGTGCATTATTTTTGCAAGGGAGTAAGGCGCCGGGCGCTTTAGGCCTAGCCTGAGCTTAGGCTCGTACGAGGCATTAGCGAGGCAAGACGACCACTTTCTCACAACGACCTATATCAACTCGCGGGAATTGATTTTGGTCGTCTGCTTCGTTCGCTATAATTGATTCGGCATTGGCTGGTTGATTTGGCCCCCTTAGAACGTGCCGTTGTTGCTCCTGTGCCTCGTCCGGCGCGTTTAGTGCGCGGCCAACTCTCTCCCCTTGTGTCTTGCGGCTGTGGCTTGGCGTGCACCCGAAGCGAGGGCACAGTCATGTGCAAGCATCGATCCGTGCAGCATATGGTTTGGGGGTTGTTCTGGCTGTCGCTCGCCGCGACCAGCGCTTCAGCCGGTGAACTCGAACGCGACAGGATTGTGAGCGCGCCGTTCTTCCGCGACACGACGCTCGACCTTCATCTCCGCTCCTACTATCTCGGCCGAGACAACTTCGACGATAGCCGGGACCGATCCTGGGCCGGCGGCGGATGGCTCTCGTACCGATCAGGTCTTCTGGTTGACACACTCTACCTAGGGGCAACGCTTTACACCTCGCAGCCCATATTCGCCCCTGCAGATGAGGGCGGGACTCTGCTCCTGACGAGTCACCAGAACGCACTCGGCTCTCTTGGCGAAGCATACGTCGGCGCGAAGGTCGCTCGACAGGACTTCATAGTCGGTCGACAGTCGATCGACACGCCTCTCATCAATCCGAAGGACAATCGCATGGTCCCCATTACTTTCGAGGGGGCAACGCTGCGGTCGAGCGCCGACAAGGATGCAAAATTCGAGTACATCGTTGGGTATCTGAGGCGCTTCAAGCCTCGTGATAGCAATGACTTCGAGAGCATATCCCAAGGGTTTGGTGTTGATGATTTCGATACGGGCACGCCGTTCGCGTGGTTTCGTGTTCGCCCCGCTGCCGGCTTGACCTTCGTCGCGGAGAACTATTGGGTCGAGGATATAGTCAATACGGGATACGTGGAGGGCATCTATCAATTCCCCCGCCGACCCGTCGGTCCCCAGTACACATTGGCTGCCAACCTGATTACGCAGAATAGCGTGGGCTCCGACTTGATGTCGGCTGGGGATGCATTTTTCACTTATCAGGCGTCCGCGCGTCTCACAGTCGATTTCGGCGAACTTGCTTTGATGTTTGTCGCCTCCACCACAGGCAACGACGCTGCGATCAACTTTCCGCTGGGAACGAAGCCGAACTATACCGATCTGCAGCAAGTGTCATTCGACCGCGCAGGAGAAGATGCAGCAGGCGTGGGTCTCACGCTCAAGCTCGATCGTCTTGGCCTCAAGGACACGACTGCCGCGGCCTGGTACGTGTGGGGATGGGACGCCATCGATGCTGCGACCAATGCATCGCTACCCGATCGTCAGGAGCTGGATCTTTCCATCCGATACCGCCCGACAGACGGTCTCTGGAAAGGCGTGAGCTTATGGGCGCGCTACGGGCATGTGTTTTCGAACGGAGCGGGCATGCGAGATGACCAGCCAGAGCGCAGATTGATCGCGGATTACACCGTCCCTCTCATACGATAGCTGGGTGCGCACGCCGAGAAGGCCCACCAACCTGGTCCATGTAGCGCGTGCTAGAAATGGCGCGAGCCGGAACCTATTACACAAGCGATCTGTCTGCAGTCGGAGCGGATCGATCCGCGCAATCGCTGAGAGTAGCACTAAGTCGACGCAATCCCCCGATAAGCAGACTTAGCCAATGTCGCCGTCAATGCCGTCGATATTTCTAAGAGTCGAGGTCTGCTAGTGGGATCGAGCGACATCTTCGACCAGTCGCGGACGCATCGGGGCAATGACTGCTGCTGGCCCTTCTAGTAAGTCGTCATCTTGAGGTGATTGGTCCGGATTGAGCCGGGGAGCTGACTATTTGCCGGCCCCGCCTAGCAAATGCATCATTGGATGCTGGTGCTGGACGTCCAAGTCGATGCCTGTGTCATGGGGTGCGATTCCCGCCGGCGCCCCGCTTCGCAAATGAGTAATAATATCAATATGTTATGCGGTTGTCTGGCACCCCGTAGGGGACGGGTGGAATCCGAACCAGAAGTCATTGATATTGTTATAAATAACGCGAGTGCTACTGCTACGCACGGTAGCAGTTTTCCGTAGCAGGTCCAGCACAAAATGGATTTCCCTTCGGGACCTTGTCATCTGCACTCGCTCCGACTGCGCTGCGATGCTTTCGGGCTCAATCTCGACCGACCGGACCATTGATATCGGAGCAGGCAATTGGACGAACGCGATCCGTAAAGGGCTAGGGCATAGATGCATTGATCATACACCCACTTCGGAAAGTGTCCCCAGCCAGGGCTTATCAGACATGTGTCGATGACCCTGTAGTGCGAGGGATCCGCAAGGTGCGGAGCATGGGATCTGCACTCCCTGATCCGATACATAAAACGCCGCTCGGGATTGCCCAGGTTTGACTAGCATCAACTACGATGATCGGCCGGGGCTCGATAGTGAGAGCTCTCGCATGGAGGGCTTCAATGCGCCGGTTGATGTTCGCGACATCCATCTTCGTCTCGCTGGCAGCCCTCGGCGGTGGCGCAGCGCGCGCCCATGTGCTTGAAGACTGCCGAACAGCCAGAAGCGCCGAGATCCAACTCTCTGCCTGTTCCGAAATCATCGCCAGCGCTGCCTATTCGCCGACCGATAAGGCGATGGCGTTCCGCAATCGCGGCCGTGCAAGGTCCGATGCCGGTGCGCTGGATCTTGCACTCGCTGATCTGAGCGAGGCGGTCCGGCTCAATCCCACTGAAGGACCGCTTTACATTAATCGGGGGCTGGTCCGCGTGCGCCTCAACGACCTCGCGGGTGCGATTGCCGACTACAGTGAGGCGATCCATCTGAATCCGAAATCCGCCATCGGCTACAATGGCCGGGGCCACGCTCATCTCGTAATGGGCAAAGAGAAGGAAGCGATTGCTGACTTCTCGGCAGCGATCGCCTTCAACCCACCTGGCGCGACCACCTACAACAACAGGGGGCTCGCTTACAGCAAGAGCGGCGAGCCGGATCGTGCGATCGAAGACTTCACGGCCGCCATCACCATCAACCCAATCTACGCGTTGGCCTACAACAATCGCGGATACGTCCATGAGCAGCGCGGCAGGCGGCAGAGCGCCATTGATGACTTCCGCCGCGCCTTGCTCCTCGATCCAAGTCTTGTCGGCGCGAGAGATGGCCTGAAGCGGCTCCGCGCAGAGAGCGGACTCATAGAGGAGACGGTCACTCGAATCAAGGAAGGCCAAGGCATCGTCGAAGCGCATTGCAGCGGTTGCCATGCTGTTGGGCGTGACGGAGCGAGCCCCAACCCGAAGGCGCCTCAGTTTCGTACTCTACACCACCGTCATCCGATCCAGGCACTGCGAGAACCGCTTACCCGCGCCATCGCCGCGCGCCATGACGAGATGCCGCAGTTTGCTCTACCCGATGCGCAGATCGACAGGATCGTTGCCTACATCAATAGCTTGAATGGCAAGTAGCAAGATGCACACGCACATTAAGTCTTCGGATCGTCAGGTCAGAACGCCCCTCAATCTGAAAGCGATGGCTGCAACCGCGACCGCATTGGCGCTTCTCGCTTCGCCGGCAGGAAGCGCGGAGCTTGGCGATGCTCGGCGTGGCAGAGACTACGCTGAGGCCGTATGCGCGCAGTGCCATGCGGTCAAGCCAGCGGAAATGGCCTCGCCCCGCCTCGAGGCAACGCCCTTCAGCGTCTTTGCGCGGGCTCCCGGCCTTAACGAGACGGCACTTGGAGTGTTTCTTCAGACCCCCCACGCCGAAATGCCGAATCTCGTCGTCAGCGGCCAGGATCGTGACGATCTCATTGCTTACATCATCGGTCTTCGTGGCAAGCAATAGAGTGGATCGGCAACCATCCAAAGTCGTCGACAATCAAACGCTGTGCCGGCGTTTGTTGATTTTTCTCGCGGTACTCACACTCGGAGTCGCGATCAGTAGCGACGCGATGGGCGACGATGAGCATCTCGGCATCATCGAGTACGAAGTAGCCTGTCTGTCGTGTCACGGAATTGAAGGGCGAGGCGACGGCCCCATGGCGAAGAGCCTAAGAACGGCACCGGCCGATCTGACAAAGATTTCCAAAGCCAGCAACGGCAAATTTCCCGTGCAAAGAATCACTGAAATCATTGATGGACGCGCTATCGTTGCTGCCCATGGCGAACGAGCGATGCCAGTATGGGGACACCGCTATAGACAAGCTGCCGAGGCAGATGAACGCTCCAGCGAAATTGAGCTTCGGGCGCGGAGGCAGATCAACGCGCTCGTCAGATACCTCGAAACTATGCAACAGCCCTGAAGGCAGGGTGCCAGTTAAGTTCCACTGCCCCGCGTGGAATTGCGGCCAGCCCAGACACTGGCCACGAGCGTTCGGGTCGCTTAATCTCTCGTATCGCGATCAGCGTCAGGACAGTTCAAGATATGTCTCATAGCAATTCAACGCGCAAACGGTGGGTCGTCGTGGTGGGTCTTCACATGGCTTTCTTCTCGTACACTTCGGCGTCGGTGACCGCCCAGGTGGATCAGCCGTCGGCTGAGCGAGGCAAAGAGCTGGCCATCCGCCTGTGCAAGAACTGTCATGTGATCGACACTACGATGGGGAGTTCTGTTCCAGATGCTACGCCGACCTTTCGCAGCATGGCAACTGAACCGGACCAAACCAGAGACCGTATCTTGGCAGCGCTGATCCAGCCACACGTCCCAATGCCTGATATCCAACTGTCGCGATCGGAGATCGACAACATCATTGCCTACCTCGACGAGTTCCGAGCGGAACAATCCCTACCGCCGCTGCAGCCGCCGACCGGAGGAGCCAAGCCGACGCTGCCTTCAAAATCGTAGCCTTGCTTTGAATGAGCTGGCGAAGCTCACGGATATGTCGGGAGAAACAGGATCAGCCATAGCTGCTATCCGCCAGCGACTACTGACTACCGCGCCGGCTGCGTCCGACCGAAGAGATAGTCTTGAATGTTTGAGATTTCCTCGGAGGAGAACTGGATCTGAGGCATCTCGCTGTGTCGGGAGCCGATGCCTTCGGAGAGCTCGAACTCGAGCTGCTCCTGCTCATAGGACCGCAAGACGGTCCACAGATTCGGCGCGCCACTGAGGGGGCTTGCAGCGGCCTCCGAAAACGCGTGGCATCTGCCGCAGTGTCTTCCGAGCAAAGACTTCCCATCCTCCCCACGAACAGGTTGTGCAGTGGCGAAAAGAAGAGAGAGCATCACCGTCCACGCGACGCTTCGAAGGATGCCACTAGAGATCGAGCGCCGTTGAGGGCGTGCGGGACTTCGGCCGGAGTACGCGGGTAGCGTCACGATATGCGCAAGTTTTGGGCCGTCAGACCCATCCGGCCGTTGTGCTCGGCACGCCGACCTTGAGATGGTCTTGGACTTTAGCGTCGCCTGCGGCTTCTTCAATTAGCACCATAAGCGCATTCCTTTGCTCTTGAGACCCAACCATGCCCCAAGCCTCGACGCCGCCGTCCTTGACCGTGATATTGACGTATCCACTGTTGAGCCACGTCTGTTTGCGGATCGCCTGCCATATTGCGTTCTGCACGGCCGCGTCGTCCGACGTCGCGATTGGCTGACCAATGCTCGCTTCGCTTAGGAGCCGAACAAGGTCGCTGCGTGAGATGATTCCCACTAGCGTTCCATCACGCACTACGGGGACGCGCTTTAGCCGATTCCTGTCGAGGACGTCCGCGACCTCGCTGAGATCGGCATCGTCGCGGACGGATATGACGTGGCGCGACATCACCTCATGTGCCTTCAAGCCGTGCGCCTTGGCATACTGGCGCGCCATATCATCCGGATCGGCGAAGAAATTTGTGAACCAGGAGGATCGCCTTTCAGTTCCGGTTTCGACGCGGTGCAGCAAATCACTGGCTGTGAGCATGCCCACGAGCCGGCCGTCCGAGGTTACAACAGGAAGCCCGCTCAGCCGCCTATCCACCATGAGCTTAGCAGCCTCACGGACACTTGCTGACGGCGACACGGTCGTAACGTCTCGGGTCATGATTTCGCTGGCTATCATGTCTCACACCTTCCGTTGATGACCAAACAGTAGAAGAGAACGCGCGGTCGAAGGCGGCATTGACGCTGGTCAAGAGCGGTAGCAATTTCGGCCACCCTGGTGCGATGGACTGGGCGCGCCCGATTGGCCGAGGCGATCGGTGAGGAATGCCGCACCCTTACGAAGCAGCCGCGAGCACATCGTCTAGAGTCACGAGTCGATCATCCTTGCTTGAGATGAGACCGCCGGCGGCGCGTGCAGGCTCATGCGCGAGCGCGGAACTGGGTCGGTTCTGGTCCACGACATGGAGCGCTTCTGGGCATCATCGCGGTGTGCGATGCCGGCCGGCTGCTAGCAAGATCCAGGCGCCGGCCAATTGCGCCCATGGTATGCCGCATTCAGAGCTCCGTTCGATGACTTGACGCGTGTCAAGGAACGCTTGCACCAGCAGTGCGATGCAATGTGATCCACTGCGCTCCAGGTATTGCGTCAGCATCAGGAGACATCCATGACGATCCTCAAGAAGGGATTTGTTGCCGCGCTCGCCCTATCAGTTCTCGCGGCGGCCTCCATCGCCTTAGCTCAGGGAGGTCCCGGCATGATGGGCTACGGCGGAGGCCCGGGCCGGGGATGGAGTATGTGGGAAGGCTGGGGACCACGCTGGGGCAGTCCGGACGCGATGGCCGAGCGGATCGACGGTCGCCTCGCCTTCCTGAAGGCCGAGCTCAAGATAACGGATGCCCAGACGCCAGCATGGAACAAGCTGGCAGACGCCCTCCGCAAGTCCGCTGCCCGTCGCGCAGAGCGGATGCGTGGCAAGTGGTCGGGCGACGACACGGCGAAGTCACTGGTTGAGCGCCTTGACGCACACGAGCAGTACATGAGCGCGCGGCTTGAGGAGATCAAGCAGATCAAGGCAAGCTGGAGCGAGCTCTATCAAGGCCTATCCGATAGCCAGAAAAAGGAAGCCGACGAAATCGTGCTGCCCATGATGGGACTGGGTGGTCCTGGCATGGGCTGGCGATGATGAAAAGCGTAAGATTTGTGCAGTCAACTGATAAAACGCGCGGGTGGTGTTGCCTTGAGTATCATTCTCATTGCCACTGACGGCTCGGAGCTGGCCAGCAAGGCCGTGGCAGAGGGCATTGGTCTTGCCAAAGCATTGGGCAGTCACATTACAATTCTAACCGTGACTGCACCGCTTGCTAGCCTCGGTGATCAAGGGACCGCGTTCGCTAGTCTTCCCGAAAGCGTCGCCAAGCGCTTGCATACTTGGCCGGGGATGCAGATCGGACACTGTCGGCTGCCTTGTCAGCGGCCAAGACTGCGGGCGTGAGCGCTGACGCAATGAAGTTGGAGAACTACCACCCGCACGAAGCGGTCATTGCCGCCGCCAAATCGAAAGGCGCGGAGCTGATTGTGATGGCGTCTCACGGACGTAGCGGCATGAAAGCGGTGCTCCTTGGAAGCGTCACGCAGAAGGTGTTGGTTCATTCGGAAGTGCCCATCCTTGTCTGCCGATAGTACGGTCGATGAATAGACGGTCGATGAATAGTATGTGAGCCGCGAAGAGTTAAGCGCGCCCCCGATGCCCAGCAGGTGTCATGGAGGTTTAGGACCTGGAGGCTCCATGATCGAAGAATTGCGGGCCGCCGTAGAACTCGTCGCGCGGTGTCCAGAAGAGGTCCAGCGCATTGCGGCTGCGGCTCTGTTGGTCCACGCGTCACAATATGAAATTCGATGTCGTGTTTCCGCTCAGAAGAACGTTCTGCCCAGAGCTCCGGGCTCGAAGTAGATCAGCGGCTTCTAGGCGCACAATCAAGCTGTCACGCAAGCTCTGCGCGGATGGATCCCGCAGGGTAGATCTTCCGGCCGACGTATGGTTAATGGGCGGCCCTAGGATTTTGGTCCCATCCTCTTGCGACCTCTTCATACGAAGCTAGAGTAGGCGCGCATACGCGGAGGGGCACGTCGTTGATCAAGGCACCTAGGAAATTCGGCGGACAAAAACCGCGTAAGTCGGCGATACCCGCTGAGCTACAGCCACAGTTGCTTATGGACCGCGCGCGGCAGCAGCTCGCTGCAATTGTGGAGGGTTCGCATGATGCCATCCTCACCAAAGATCTCGATGGCAACATCACGAGCTGGAACAAAGGCGCTGATCAGATTTTCGGCTATTCGGCCGACGAGGTCCTGGGTGAGCCGGTAACAATACTTATTCCGCCCGATCGGCACGACGAAGAACCCAAGATTCTCGAGCGCATCCGTCGGGGTGAGCGCATAGATCACTACGAGACTATTCGTCGCCGCAAGGATGGCGCCCTGCTCCACATATCGCTCACTGTCTCGCCGATACGCGACGAGCAGGGCGTGGTTGTCGGTGCGTCGAAGATTGCGCGCGATGTGACCGCACTCCATGCTGCGCGTGAGCAGCAAACCATGTTGCTCAAGGAAATGCAGCATCGCATCAAGAACGTGTTTTCAATTGCATCGAGCCTCACCAAGCTGTTGGCAGCCAAAGCCGCCACTCCCGCAGAACTGGCTGCCATGGTGGGTGAGAGGATGACGGCACTGGCGCTCGCGCACGGTCTAACCGTCGTTGATCCCGAAGCTGAGACAGTTGCTCCAGATCAACCAACCACACTGCACGCGCTGATTCGGGTCCTTGTCGCGCCGTTCGTGAGCGAAGGCGACGAGCGGTTTCGGCTTGAAGGTGCCGACGAGCCGATCAGCTCGCGATCACTCACACCGCTCGCTCTTGTCGTGAATGAACTCATTACGAACGCGACCAAGCATGGGGCCTGGCGTGGACAATCTGGCAATGTGCGCATCCGGTGCGACAAAACGGAAGGATTGCTCACGGTATGCTGGGAGGAAGGCGGATGTGAGGAGGCGTTTCACGCTCCCGCTCACTCTGGATTCGGCGAGAAGCTGAGCCAGCTTACTGTTGAGCGCCAGCTCGGGGGCACCATCATGCGGGAATGGGGGCCTGAGCGGCTGACCGTCACATTCACGGCTAGGGAAGATCGTCTTTAACTCTTTTGACGATGTCGATTACAGCAGACGCGTGGTGGTTGCCGGCGTTGCTGGAATGACGACGCAATATTTGAAGACTGCCGATGTGAATTCTTGCGGATGGTGGAAGCAAGAGGCGAACCCACACCCGACCGGTGGCAAGTCGATGCCGGGTGTGGGGAGCTAACCGGTAAGGAGTCCGACCGGCTGCTTCGTGTTGTGGCGCTTATGCGCTCTTAAAGGCGAGAGAGGCCTCCCATCTGACGCCAGGGAACAGCCTAGTCGCCTGCGCTCGGCGGAGCAATCCAAAACCCCGGTCCATCTCGAGGAAATCGGCGCGTTAAACCGGAACCAAACGCGCCTAATCCTGTTGAAGCAACACAACTCTCCAACTGCAAGCTGACCTAGCGCGCAAGACGTCTTGCGCGCCCCGGACGGTTTTGCGCAACGCAAGGCGTACTGCAATGCAAAAACCAGTTCTTACCGCTCTGTGCCTGGCGGGCCTCGTGAGCCTGCCGCTGCCTGCGCTCGCAGCCAGCGACGCCGAATGCCAGAAGACTTTCGAAGCCGCCGACAGCAACAGGGATGGCGTACTTACAGAAGCGGAAGGCGGGCGTTATTTCGCGGCCATGCGGGCCGCCAATAAGCAGGTGGCCGCCGATCGCATCGAGCGCGCCGCGTTTTTGGAACAGTGCAAGGCCGACGTATTCGCTGCCACCTCGCAGACTCAGCCGACAGCAGGCGCGCCACTTGAAGGCGCCAACAGCTTTACCGAAGGCCAGGCCAAGGATCGCGCAGTTGCGGCGGGATTTACTGACGTGTCGGCGCTTCAGAAGGACGACAAAGGGATTTGGCGCGGAACGGCCAAGCGTGGCGGATCCCAGGTCAAGATCGCCATCGACTTCAAAGGAAACGTCGTAGCTCAGTAGGAGAGTACTCATGGCCGTTTACAGCAAAGTTTACGATAGCTACGCGCAGGCCGAGGCGGCCGTGCGTGATCTCGAGGTAGCCGGCATTCCCTCCGGCGACATCAGCCTCGTCGCTAATAGGTACGTGAGCGAAGAGTATGCTGACGTCACTGAGACCTCGACAACATCGACAGGAATTGGCCTCGGTTTGGCCACTGGTGGCGGCGCAGGTCTCTTAGCGGGGCTCGGCCTGCTCGCCATTCCGGGCCTTGGCCCCGTCGTCGCTGCCGGTTGGTTTGCAGCAACGGCGGCGGGCGCTGCAGCTGGAGCGGCGGCGGGCGGCATCATTGGGGCGCTCATGGACTCCGGTACGCCGGAGGCTGACGCCCATGTGTA
Organism: Pseudomonadota bacterium; assembly: GCA_023387235.1. GTDB lineage: Bacteria > Pseudomonadota > Alphaproteobacteria > Rhizobiales > Hyphomicrobiaceae. The sequence continues at coordinate 34,250 of JAEWIJ010000199.1, read as the reverse complement.
TTCCGAAGCGGTCCGCCGTGGCGGCACTCTGCTCACAGTACGCACCGAGACAGCGAGCGAAAGCGATATCGAGCGCATTCTTGCGCGGCATGAGCCCATCGATCCCGTCGTTCGGCGTCGCGAGTACGAGCAGGATGGATGGCGCGAGTTCGATCCTTCGGCCGAGCCCTACACGCCCAGCCAGGCGGAGCTTGATCGCATCCGACGCCGATAACGACACTCTGGCGCTCGTCCACCAGGATGAGCGCCAGTTACAGGCTTGTTTGCACGATCATGACGATAGAGGCAGCAAATATGCGCGCACACCATCCTCGGCCTAAATACGCCGATCTCCAGCTAAGCCTCGCCGTCGCGCAGGGCGAATTTGCTCGCTACTGTCGGACAGGCGAACTCATCCACCTCGCGCACGCCACGCGCGCGCTCGGCGAAGCTCAGAGCGGCCTCGACCAGGTGCGTCAGCGCGCATTGGCGCGCTCACTCACGAGGGAAAATGGTAGGGTATAGGCACGAGCACTGCTACGCGGTTTGTGCTGTCCCCACTTCGTCGTGCCCTGAAACGCTTCATGAGATTCCTGCGCATCTGCCGGAACGACGACACCATCACCTTCAATGGTCTCACTCTCTCGTCCTAAGGGTTCTGAGCCTCCGCTGCTTGGCGATGTGCGGCGTACGCTTGAGTGATTTCCGCGCCGAAGAGCAGAATCTGCGACGAGTAATAGACCCAGATGAGCAGCACGACGACGGACGCGGCGGCGCCATAGGTCGATTCAAGTCCTTGCGTGCCGATGTACCAAGCGATGGCCGACTTGCCGACGTTGAACATCAAGGCCGTGATAAAGCCACCCAGCCATACGTCCTGCCATTCCATCTGCTTATCCGGCAGCCATTTGAACAGCATGGAGAAGAGAAGCGTCAGCATACCAAGTGATACGGCGAAGTTTATGGCCGAAAGCAGGAGGGACGCCGTGGTGGAACCGATCAGGCGTTCTGAGAATGCTGCAAGTAGCGCACTCAAGACGAGGGAGACGGCAAGCAGGAAGCCCAACACCAGAATGCCGGCGAACGCACTTCCGTAGACCTTTGCGTACCAGGAAGCTCCGGCGTTCTTAGGTTCGGAGACCTCGAAGATGGTGTTAAGCGCGTCCTTCAGTTGGACGACAACGCCGATGGCCGCCCCCAACAGCAGGCTCACGCCGATAACCGCCGACCATCCACCCGCCACAGACGACGACGCGCCTTGCAGCATCGCTTCGATCGCTTGCCCGCCGCTCTCGCCGACCAGTGCGCGAAACTGGCTCACAATCGAGCTGCGCGCGCCATCCCCACCCCAGATGAGACCGGCAATGGCGGTCACGATGAGCAGCAACGGGCCCAACGAAAACACCGAGTAGTAGGCAAGCGCTGCACCCAATCTGGGGCTACGATGCCGAAGCCAGTCGCTGGCAGCCAGCTTGAGAATGGACCAGAGTCCTGTCGCGTCAGTACCGCGACCGATGGCGGAACGCATACTTGTTCTCAGCGTGGGCTCCGCCGAGCAGGATGATCGCGATGGATGCGGCGAGGACAAGGGGCCAGTTGCGCGCGGCAAGGTCTGCGAGGCCGCGAAAGCTGGTTGCCGCTTCCGACGCACCTCCCACAACGGCTTTCGGTAGCTGCTTGCCGGTTTCTACGGCCGCCGCCGCGATAGGAGCCGCTACATCGGTGAGCGAGGTACTCTCCTGCTCGTCATGTCGCTCTTTCAGCCAGACGGCGACAGCGCCCACCAAACCAAGCGCCACGAACCCGCCTGCCAGTATGAAGTAGGCGTCACGGTAGCCGTAAGCGTCAATGAGAACGACCGTCAGCCCCGCGAGTCCGAAGGCCAACGCAAACAGGAAAGGGATCGCGACGGACGCTCTGATTGCGTATTTCCCAATGAGGTTCGTAAACCCCGATGTGGCATAGCTTATGAGGCGTCCGAACACAGCATCCCGCCTTCCGACTTAAGATTTCCAAAGGGCGCCAAGGAGGAAGCCCAAGGCTCCCACTATGGCCAGCGTAGCCATGGGCTGCTGCTTTAAGGACGTATCAAAGGCCTCCCGCATCGCCCCTGGCGCCTTCTGCGCCATGGCCGTCACCTCGCGACCTTGTTCCATCGCGCGCTCAGCAAGCTGCGTGGCTTGGTCGGCCGCGCTGCGGACGGTGTCCGAGGCCTTATCTACCAACCCCTTGTCCTCGTCCTTGACATCGGACGATGCCGGCTTGTTCGCCGATGTGATGCCCGATTGCGGGTAGTGAGTGGCCATGACTCAATTCCCAGTAATGGTTGCCTAGAGTTGCAACGCTCCGTCATCCGGTTCGTTTCCGGGCGCGCCCTAAGAATCGATTGCGTCGCCCGCCAACGCTCCCAACAAGGAACTTGGATTTGATTGCGTCGTTAAAGCCGCACGGACTCGGAGCGGGACTAGCTGGAAACCTCTTCGCAGGATGATCTAGCACTGTCACCTGCTCCGGGTTTCCGTCTCACTACCCATGAGGTCACGTCTTTCGAGCGTTGGAGAGATGCGGAGTTGTCATGGCCCTCGCCATCACAGATCTTGCTGCCTCAGTCGTGGAAGCCGCGCGCTCCTCAGACACCATGATCATCACGGTCGAATCGTGCACCGCCGGCTCGCTCGCCACACTTATCGCGGATACTCCGCACGCGGGGGAGGTTCTGCTCGGGGGATTCGTTACTTACGCCAAAACCTGCAAAGCGGAGCTCCTCGGCATTCCACCGGGAGTTCTATCCGCTTGCTCCGCCGTAAGTTCGGAAGTGGCCGGCGCCATGGTGCAGGGCGCCCTCGACCGATGCCCTTCGGCTTCTTTGGCCGTTGCGGTCACCTGTGTAGGCGGCCCGGAGCCGGACGATGACGGCAATCCCGTTGGCCTTACTTTCATTGCTGTCCAGCGCCGCGGCGGTAAAGCACGCGTTCAGCATCTGAAAATCGAAGGCACCTCTTCCGGGCGCGTGCGTGGCCAAGTTCTCGCGGAAGCCTTGAGCCTAATGCTGGAGGAGATGCCGCGCGTGGGCGCGCGGCAATAAGCAAAGATCCGACAAACAACATGCGCGACTGGTTCAGGTTGGTGGCCGGCCGCGCTGTTGAACCTGTGAAACAATGGGCCCGGCGGGCAGGGGGGGACGCCCGCCGGGCGTGTGACCGCCTCTATAGGGGGGCAGCGGTCAATGCTGATAACTCGGACAGAGGAACGAGGTTTCTCTCAGGAGCCCCTTCGTTCGATTCTTAGTTAATCCGTTTCTCTGTGGTCTTGCCGTCGAATTCTTCGTGCACTTTAGCGGCCTGTTCCTTCGTGCCAGCGACGTATCCGTCACGGTGATGCGGCGGGCCGTAGATCGTATAAAGCTTGAGGGGCTTTTCGCCGGCGTTCTTGATGTTGTGGCGCGCCCCAGCTGGAATCACGATGCCATCGCCATCAGTTATTTCGCTTTCGCGACCATCGATTGTCACGATGCCGTGGCCCGCTTCAATGCGAAAGAATTGATCGCCGTCCTTGTGCACCTCCTCGCCGATATCCTCGCCGGGCGCGATCGACATTAGGACGAGCTGAAGATGTGCGCCGGTGTAAACAACACGGCGGAAATGACTGTTGTCTTCGGTGGCATCTTCAATGTGGTCGATGAAGCCGTCCATGTGCCAGTCCCTTTTCCAGCCAAGCGTCCGAGGCGCATCCATCGCACTCAACGTTAGCCAGCGTGCTGGCGTTCCTCGAGACTGTGATTGGCGTCGGCTCGAGCACGCTCCATGGCACGCTCAACACATTCGAGAAGCGCCACAATCGGCGCGGGCTTTGCCAACACCGATATGGATGGGTCGGCGAGAGCCACGCTCGAGGCCGTGTACATCACAATTGGTACGCCACGGGAGACAAGGACGTCGCACAGGCTTTGCGCCGTCTGATCGCCGAGAGTGAAGTCAATCACCGCGCCATCGAACGTTTGTCCGTCCGCGAGGAAGAGGGCTTCATCGACGGACCCCGCGATTACAACCGCTGCGCCCGCGTCTTCGAGGGCGGAGGATATGTCCATGGATATCAAGGGCTCGTCTTCCACCACGAGGATGGTCGAGCTGGTGAGACGTGAGTGTCGCATTTCGCGTGCTTTGGCGCGGCTAAGCGCTAATACCTCAGGCAACGCCGACTTCTTAATGAGCCGTAAGCCAGTTGGGCCGTCGATCCTCTCAATGACTCAACAAAATGCGGACCGACGAGAAGAGCCGAGCACGGTAAGCAGTCGTGCTGGTGCTGAGCAGCCCTTTTTTAATATACGCTTAAAGATTCGGTGTCACCAGAAAACTCCATGGCAAGCTGATTTTGTTTTGGCACTCGATCGCGCGAGTGCAAACAAATTGAGCGAGACCATTATTAGTTTAAGCCGGCAAGATTCTGCGGAAGCTTGTCGAGAACAATCACCGTGGTGCCAGTGCTCACCCGCGAAGCCAAATCCACAACGTGGCCATTTGTCATTCGGAAACACCCGGAAGATGACGCACGCCCAATGGTTCGTTCATTGTCGGTGCCGTGAATGCGGTAGAGTGAACTCCCAAGATACAGGGCTTTGGCGCCGAGGGGATTTCGCACGCCACCTGTTATCTTTTCTGGGAGACGCGGATCGCGCTCGCGCATTTCCGCAGGCGGATGCCAATCCGGCCAGCTTGCAATGCGGCTGATTGTTTCCTTCCCTGTCCATGTGAAGCCCTCACGTCCGACCGAGATCGGATAGACCAGCGCTTCTTCGGGCGATTGCACCAGATAGAGTCGCCGCGCTGACGTATCGATCACAATCGTGCCGGGAACATACGAACTGTTGAAGACGATGCGCTCGGGCAATTCGGGCGAGACCGACGGGCGAGGTCCTCCATCGAGAATCGCGGGCGGCGCATTGAGGTTCATCGGCGGCAGTCGCTCGATAGGCTCGCGCTCCCTGGGGGCGGGGCTTTGGTACGTTGGAGCTGTGTAGCCGGGTTGGTTCCACGGCATCCAGTCCATGCGGTCCTGAGCCGATGCGGCGTGAGTGAAGCTTGTGACTGCCAGAACGCAAAACAACTTACGGAGCATGACTTCCCCTCGGAGTGAACTCTCATGTGTAACTCATGCCAGGGGGAGGGGTTGCGTCGTGGAACTCACCAATCCAGGTGGTGAATAGATCTCGCACGTCGCGCCAGCATTCAAGAGGCGCATTGGTGACTGTTTCGCACTGTCGGATTTGCAATGAACTGTGAGATTAGGTTTTCGATCAATTGAGGGGAGATGCTTTCAAGCTCGAGAGGGCGGCGTGGGCGTTAAGGTCAACTTCATTTCGAGAACGTACGAGTGCCCTCCACCGGAACAAATCCGGATACGCCGCGTTCACTGCGCAACACGCCGCCAAAGTTATGGGGTTTCCGATGCGGGAGTTCGTCGTTCCGTTTGTTTTGCTCGTAGGAGCGCACGTCGTCCTCATCGGCATAGCGCTTCAGATGTACGCGGTCGGTCAGTGAAGCCGCTTGCTGTCGTGTGGCAGTGAGCATCGACGCCGGCAGGTAGCCCGACGCCCTGTCGGCGTCTTGCGTTTCCTATTGTGGCTCCGTTCGCAAGGCACAGGAGTCGGCAGCTACAGCTCACGTAAGATGAGCGTGCGTGTAGCCGGCGCTCCGCCTTCGTAACCTCGCGCCATTAACTCACCCGTGGATGGGTTTCCCATCAGTGCCAACCGCGTATCCGGATTGAGGATTGGCCAGCGGACCCAACAAAAATCAGCATCCCAGCCACTGCGGGCGGAGCGCATAGCCTCAAGCCGAGCTTCATTCTGAAAAGCCGCGTAATGCTTCTGAGTACGAGCTACCCCGCGCCATTCATTGGCTGCGAAGGCGTCCTGGATTGTGACGTGCTCAGTCGGCAGCCGTTCAATCGTCGCCGTCTCGTCGGATTTCACTCCGGCGAGCGTGAAGATGACCGGTGTCGTGACCGGCGTGGCCTCTAGCATCGTCAGAGCCACCTTGTAATCGGGTGCCGTCTCGAAGACCCGGCGAAGCAGGTGAACGGGCTGAATGTGCTTTGAGTGCCAGATGCGGCCACGCGAGAGGAGACGGTCCAATTCTTTAATGCCCAGCCGGCGCGGGAGCGTCGGCTGATTGATGGCTGCGGCGAAGCGACCCGGCGCCACCGCTTGAATGACGCCGGTAAAGGCGGGCCAGGTGAAGGATATCCAAGCACCGAGTGGATTCGCTATGCGCGCTGCCACGATGTAGCGACCGATGCCGTTTACTTCCCAGTCCAGTGTCCGCTGCAGCACCGCTGACATTCCGTCGGGGGAAGGCCGCGCGGCGGTCGTGCAGCCCCATTCGTAGGATACATTGAGATAGTAGATGCCTGGACGTCCGGCGCGGTTGGCCAGCGCTTCGATCTCAGTAAGGTAAGGCGAACGGTTGCGCTCTAGCCAGCGGCGGGAGAGCATGTCCGCAAAGCGCAGGGTGCGCTGTGATACGTGGCCGGTCGCCGCTTCGAGAAGCAATAATGCCCGGCTGCCGATTCGCTCCGCAACGGCCATCGGGAAATCAGATCCCACGTCGCACACGGGAATGTTCGGAAGAACTCCCTTTGTCATCGGTTATCACTGCCCCACCAATCTGATATAGATCCTTGCGAGACCTATCTATGTTTCTTGGGCCCGCCAATGGCTCCTCTGAGCCTGTGGCGCCTTTTGGAACGTTCGCGGGAGCATGTTGCCGGCGCAGAGCGGGCGATCTGGCTGTTTTTGGCTCAGCTTGCCTTGAATGCGGCCTGGGCGCCGATCTTCTTTGGACTTCACGCCATCTGGAGCGGGCTCCTCATCATCGTCGCATTGGCGATTGTGCTTGTGATCACAATCAACGCGGCGTTCCGCGTGGATCGGCCGGCCGCGTGGATGCTGGTGCCCTACCTCGCCTGGATCGGGTGTGCGAGCTCGCTCAACGCGCGCGACCGGAATCCTCAACGGCTGAAGTGGGCCGGGGATTTGACGATCCTCTGTCGGCTTGTGCTTAATGCGGCCCGTGTTCGGCGAACCCCAATGAGTGCGAAGCTTTGCATCGCGCCCTTGAGGTCTGTCTCGAGTTTCGCCGGCGCACGCTGGCTCTGCTCGGCTCTCCTAGTCCCATGCGATCGGAAATGAAATGACGCTCGACAATGGTCAAGAAACCGCGCACGTCGCTTTGCGACGCTCGCTCTCCTTCTGGCCACTCCTCCTCTACGGGCTCGCTGTCATTGTCGGCGCCGGCATCTTCGTTGCGATCGCATCGGTCATCGGACGTGTCGGCCCGGCCGCTCCGCTATCATTCTTGCTCGCCGGGATTACGGCGGGCCTAACCGGCTTATGCTACGCGGAACTGGCGAGTCGCTTTCCGGAAGCTGCCGGCGCAGCTGCCTTCGTCAAGGAAGGCTTTGGCTCCGACCGTGCCGCACAGATCACCGGAGTGGCCCTCACGCTCGCGGTTGCGGTCGCCGCAGCCTCAATTGCAAGCGGAGCAGTGCACTATCTCTCCGTCTTCATCAACTTACCGCCATCAGCCCTCATAGCCTCGCTGGTCGTCGCCTTCACTGTGCTCGCAATTGCTGGAGTGCGTGAGAGCGTACATTTCGCGGCTGCGATCGGCACCATCGAGATCCTGGGCCTCGTCATCGCCGCCTGGGCGGGTTTTCTTGCAGCGCCAAGCTTCGATGTCGGGAGCATGTTGCCTACGAGCCCAGCAGCTTGGCAGGGCGTCGTTGCCGGCGCCTTCATTGCATTCTTCGCCTTCATCGGCTTCGAAAGCTTGGTCAACATGGCTGAGGAGACCAAGGATCCTCACCGTACGGTGCCGTATGCCATTCTCGGCGCTATCGTCGTGAGCACACTTCTCTATGTCGTCGTGGCGACATCGCTCGTATTTTCAGGCCGCGGCGGCGCAAGCCCGCTGCTCGACTTGTTCAAGGGTCCCTATGCGAGCCTGTTTGCTGCTGTAGGCGCGTTGGCCGTCGCCAACGGCGTCCTGGTCGAGATCATGATGCTGGCGCGTCTGTTCTATGGCATGGCGCGACGTCGGCAGCTGCCTACCACACTCGGCCGCGTCAACCCGCGCACCCAAACGCCGATCGCAGCCACGGCCCTAGCGGGACTTATCGTGCTGGTGACGGCCTTGCTCCTCCCTTTCAATAAGCTGTTGGCTCTTGCAAATGCCTTGACGCTCGGTATTTTCGCGGCCGTCGACATCGCCCTCTGGCGCATCCAACGGCAGCAGCCGGCCGGAGAGGGCGTCTTCACTGTGCCACGCTGGGTTCCTCTGGCCGGTGCCGCGCTTTCGGTTGGAATGATCGCGGCGGCGGTCGTGGCCTAGCGACTCCCGTGCGGCTGCCGTTGGCTTTTGAGCAACACGGCTGCCGGTGGTCCAGGCTATCGCAGCCAATCAGCGATGAGGTGCCAGGGCTCTTCGCGCCGGATGCCGGCGGACTGGGCGGACATGTCGGAAGGGGCGGCGAGGGCGTCACCACTGGCGCGCTCTACGAGCGCTTTCTCGACGCCGGCGGCTTCTGCCAGCCAGATCAGCATCGAAGGGTTCACAATGCGGTTGTACACCTGCTCGGCGGTCATATCCCACGACTTCCGACCGTAGTAGCCGGGACGATCATCATCCGCGAGAGCCTGAATTCGAAGCTCAGGGACGAGCTGCTCAACGGCGAAATCTTCACGACGCTCCGGGAGGCGCAGGTGCTCATCGAAGCATGGCGACGCCACTACAATGCTGTCAGGCCGCAGTCAAATCCCTATCGACTTTCCTGGTTACGAACATACCCAGGAGCATTCGGTGCCAAGGAGTCAATGTAGGCAAGGAGTGCGCGCACATCTGATGGCGTCAATGAAAACATCGGCATTTCATCGTGGCCGGCAATCACACCGCGTTCTTGAGCCTCAACCAGCATCGGGATCGGGAAGCGCGTGAACAATTGCCTGAACGGGATGACGATCGCGTGAGGCGGGATGTCGTCGTGCGATATGGCATGGCAATGCGCGCATTTCTCGTTCGCTATTGCGTACCCTCTCTTGATTTCATCGTTTTCAGCGCACACAGGAAGCACAGCAAGGGGAAGGATCAGGACGACATACGCCGCTTTGCTCAGCCATGGATCATTCCACAAGTTGGTTCTCCCCAAACGCTTCCCTTTTCGGATAAGTCGCATCCGTAAAGTGTCGCATCTGCAATTGTTTTGACCCACCTCAAAGCGATTTTCTCAGATGACCTTCAAGTGCGTCTTGGGAGTGGTGGCACAGGGGGCATTGACGTCCTCGGTCCGCGTTTGTTGGCGTGCTGCCACTCCTTCCAATTGCCTACGCACAGCAACATGTCAGATTGTCCGCCTTCATTCACCTTCACACGTGGGTTGCCGCTAAGTGAAACGGCCTGCGTTAGTTCGCAGCGCATCGTAACAGCCTGAGCATTTCGGCGACGAAGTGATGCAGGGAGAGACTAACATTTGATAGGTGCGGCGGGCCTCCACCCTGCCTAACAATGCCGCGCGGTCGCGCCACCCCACGTGGCTGACCGTGTTGGACGGGCGCGCTCTCGGGGGAGGCGCGTCCGTCCTCCTCGTCCGCCTTAACGGATTCAAAGACTACTTTTGAGCCGGCGCCGTGGCGCTTGGCGTGGTCGAGACCGACATCGTGATCTTGCCATAGCCGAAGTAGACCAATGCGCCGAAGACGAGTGCAAACACAACTGCGGTCACAAACGCATTGGTCACGCGGCTGCCGAAGGACAGTGCGTTACCGATGAGGTCAATGACGAAGACCACAGCCGCCGCAATCAACACCGGCTCTAACCAAAGATAATCTGCGGGCAGAAACATTTGCTTCCCTCCTGTCGCTAGCTGCACCTGCTCGGCCTCAAACTTAACGGCGCTTTCTGATGCGGGATCTCGCCCAGCGCAATGACCGCATCCATGGCTATTTGGCCAGACTTGCAATGTAGGCAAGTAGCGCCTCAACATCATCGGGCTCGAATAGAAATTCCGGCATGTCGCCGTGCCCCACGACGATGCCTTCAACGAGAGATTCAGCGAGATGCTCCACCGGATACCGCTTCGGCAGTTCCCGAAAGGGCGGTGCCTTGAGATGAAGGCTCGCACCGTCCCGGCCGACTGCGTGGCAGCTCGCGCATTCGCGCTCAGCAATGGCACGGCCACGCTCAAGAGACGGCTGTTGGCTGAATACGACGCCTGACAGGACGACCAGCAACAGCAATCCCAAAATCAGGGTGAGGACCAAACGTCGCTTCGACATCGGCAGCTCCCCGTCAGCTTCCAAACTCGCTAGCCCCTGGATCCAAGTCGCATCTCCATTGCGCCCCTGCCTTGATGCGCATCAACGCGCGAGACCCGCCGGGACACGGTAGGCCGCATGAGTAACTTGACAAAACACCTGGGCCCACCAAGTGTACGATATGTTTCGCGACCAAGAATATTTTCTCCGGGCCCACACGGCCGCGGTTGGTTAGCCCCGGGCTTCTGCTCGGGGACTGCAGCTATTTGCTGCCTTTTCTCACCCACTTAAGAACAGAACTGAGGTCGTCGCCGAATAACGCGCGGACCTACCGAATTGCACGAAGGAAATCACATGAATCAAGCCCAGCAGAACAGAGGGTCCTTGCCCCCGCTCATCGTGAGCAAAGACAACTACAAACGGATTATCGACCTCGCCATCTTCGCGGAGGACCGCGCACCCGAGGTTGCGAGCGTGTTGATTGCCGAGATGGAGAGGGCACGAATCGTCTCGCCCAAGGCTTTGCCTAGCACCGCGGTCCAGATGGGATCGACGGTCGCCTATCGTACCGACTCTGGGGAAGAGCGGCGCGTAACCCTCGTGTATCCTGGTGAAGCCGACATTTCTCAGGGCAAAATCTCGATCCTGACGCCGATCGGTGCCGCACTTATTGGTCTGTCGCCAAGCCAATCCATCGCTTGGATAGCGCGCGACGGGCGCCAGCATCGGCTGACCGTACTGAAAGTTGAGCCACCGGCAATCGCAGCCACGGATCTCGCGTCAGAGCAGGCTTAGCCTAACTCCCCATCACGGTCGCTAGGCTCTATGGGAGTTCGATGTGGTGGCAGGCGTGAATATGCTTAGTACGGCGAAAAGGCACAAGTGCGGCGCGGCGAGTTACTAGGCCCGCTCGCGCAACTCACGACATTGGTCGGTCTAAGCCTGGAGGAGAAATAATGTCGAAGAACTACGGGATCGTTCCCTTGGCCGATCAGCTCACTATGACCGGCATGCAGTTTGTCCATGGCCTCGTGGACGGGAGTGTTCCGCTCAATCCGCTGGCCCGGACGTTATGCTATGACGTGGTCGAAGCCGAAGATGGGAGGGTGGTGGTGACGGCGTGCACGTCAGCCGAACAGCTCAATCCTTCCGGCACTGTCCACGGCGGCGTAGCCGCCGTGTTGCTGGATACGTGCATGGGCTTAGCCATCCGCACGCGGGTCGAGAGAGGAAAGAGCTCCACAACGCTCGAGTTCAAGATTTCCTTCATGAGGCCAATCACGGCCGAGGAGGGCTTGTTGCGGGCGGAGGGGACCGTGTTGACCTGTGGACGGCGCGTCGGAACGGCGGAAGGGAGGCTTACAGACCAGGAAGGTCGGCTCCTCGCCCATGGTACGACGACCTGCCTGATTGCGTGAATGGACGTTTTCGCGGAGATCTGTGATGGGGCTTAGCCGCTGGAATTGCTCGCCGTCTGCTGCTAATTTCGTTGCCTTCGCTATAATGTTCGCCAGTGATAAATCTCTGAATGGCGGGCGGAGCCGATTTGCCGGCAGCAATCCCTGTGCGTCTCTAAATGCAACGCCGTCCGCCTGAGTGTACTGGTCGGCAGGCTCGCCGTCCCGGCGCTGGCGGGGCAAGCTCTATCCCTTGCGGGACTGAACCCGGCGGCAGATTGCGGTTTCGGGAATGATCGAGCCTGCAAGGCGCACGATCATGGCCGAGCATCCGCTTGAAGGGCGCGACCTGCTGTTGCTTGCGGAATACAGCCCGTTCGTGCCGCCCGGATATGAGGACATATTCGCGCTCGGCTTTGCCCGCTTCTTCGGCGGCGATTACATTTCTGCGCTGCATATCCTCGTGCCGCAGCTTGAGAACTCGCTGCGCTACGTGCTCAAGCAGACCGCCATCGACACCTCGTCGATGCAGAGCGACATGACGCAGGAAAACCGCACGCTCTCGGTCATGCTGGGCAAGGATCGCGCGGCGCTTGAGAAGATATTCGGCCCCGCCATCACGCTTGAGATCGAAAACCTGTTCGATTTCGAGGGCGGGCCTTCGCTTCGACACCAGCTTGCGCACGGCCTGCTTTCGGCTGGCGCGTGCCATAGCTATGATGCGATCTACGCCTGCTGGTTCATCTTTCGGCTGTGCTGCCTGCCGCTGTTCCGTCATTGGCAGAAAGTCGCCGACGCATACGCAGGTATGTGCCGGGCCGAAACGCGCGGCTAGCCCGGTAATCGCTGTTTCCATCAGGATCGGTTCGCATGCCGCCGCAGCATTCGCTGCCGCGCTGCTCTTCATGTTCTTCCCCTACACCTTGATCTTTTCGCCCGCAGCCAACGGGCCTTCGCAGGTTCGTTCTAGACGGCGCGGCCGGGCCGTAACGCAAGCCGCTAAAGGGCTTCTCCACGTCCGTTGCGACCTTGCAGGCAAGGTGCGTTACCCGGCACCTGCCGTCTTCTCCTCCCGGCAAGAAAGTCTCCGATGGCGGGGTCTTCAAGCCTAAGGAGGAAGACATGAGTACGATCATCAGGACAGACGATTGCAGCGCCTGAGCAAATCCGAGCTTTGCATCCTGCTGGATCGCGCCTGCCAGGAGCTGATCCACGCACGGCCCGGCTCACCGGGCTACTACGCGGCGCTGACCTCATACGAGAACATCGCCAAGGTCCTGAACCAGCGCCTGATCGAGAGCTGGCGCAACGCGCTGCGCCCCCAAACGGGCGTCCTGCCGCGCGGCCGACTCGCGACAAAATTCTTTCGCGATACCGCCGCTCATGACGGGCAGCAGGCCGCCGGCTACGCCTTGATGGGCTGCACTGGAAGCGATATGTAAACCGGCCTCAGAAGCGGTCTTAGTATCGGCTTATTTTGGACTGTCATATCGCTTAATAATCGGATATTATTCATTATAGTGGCAACGATCAATCGGACACAGAAGCGGCCATGGAAGCGGCACCAGATCGTGGCGAAGCGATTGGCCTGATGGACCCGTTGTTGGTCTCGGAGGGCGGCCGGCTGCGTGCCGAGGTCGCCGACCTGGCGCTAGAGCTTGGGCAGCGCGCTGCTGGCTTCCGCCGCAGCCTACCGGACGGTGTGATGAGCGCGCTGGCCGATCTCGTGCGGGCGATGAACTGCTACTACAGCAACCTGATCGAAGGCCATGACACGCACCCGATCGATATCGAGCGTGCGCTCAAGAACGACTACAGCGCAGATCCGCAAAAGCGAAACCTTCAGCTCGAGGCCAAGGCGCATATTGCCGTGCAGCAGTGGATCGATGGGGGCAGCCTGAACGGCCGCGCCCTGACCGAGGACGGCATCCGCGAACTCCATCGTCGCTTCTGCGAATTGCTGCCAGAAGAACTGCTTGTTCTCACCTATGAGAGCTCTGGCGAGCAGGTACGCGTGATCCCCGGCGAGTTTCGCACGCGCGACGTGCAGGTCGGCCGGCACATTCCGGTGAGTCCCGGCGCGGTTCCGCGGTTCATGCGGCGCTTCGAGGAAGGCTATCGCCGCCTCGGCCGCACGGACACAATTCTGGCCGCCGCCACAGCGCATCACCGTCTATCCTGGATTCATCCCTTTACCGACGGCAACGGCCGCGTCATGCGGCTCATGTCCTACGCCGTACTGCGCGAGGCGCTCGACACGGGCGGTGTGTGGTCGATTGCCCGCGGGCTTGCCCGCAATGTGGATGAATACAAAAGCCGCCTTGCCGCTTGCGATATGCCGCGCCGTAATGATCTCGACGGGCGCGGAACATTGAGTGAGGAAGCGCTCGCAGAGTTCACGAGGTTCTTCCTGACCGTCTGCATTGACCAGGTGAAATTCATGGAAGATCTGGTGCAGCCGGATCGCCTGCGCAGCCGCATTCTCCTCTGGGCCGAAGAAGAGATCAGGCTAGAAAACCTGCCGCCGAAGGCGGGGCAGGTGCTCGAAGCCGTGCTCTACCGAGGCGAGCTCCCGCGCGCCGACGTGCCGCAAATTCTTGGCACCAAGGAACGTCAGGCCCGCCGTATCGTATCATCACTCGTTGATGCGAATGTACTCACGTCCGCATCGTCCCGCGCACCGCTCAGGCTAACCTTTCCGGCCACGCTTGCCTCTCGCTGGATGCCGGGACTGTTTCCCGATCGAGAGGCGGGATAATGGCGAGAGCATTTAAGAAAGTCAGTGGCGAAACTAAATCGATCGGACATAATGCCGTCATCAGATCAAATAACGCGGCACCATTAGAGGAAATGCAGGGTTTTTTTCAGCACATAAGGAGAAACAGGACAAAGCTGCTCAATTCCAACCGCACGGCAGTTGATCTTTGTCTTTCAATCGCAAGGAACGATGGCAGTATCGAGTTCCCCGACAGAATCGGAGCGCTCCTGGAGCAGGCGAGTATTGATGAGCGGAACTACGCCGCGTCGAGCGCCTACGCCCTCTTGATCGGTGACCACCGTAGAAAGGAGCTTTCGGCGTATTTTACGCCTCCGGCCCTCGCTTCGGCCGCACTGGAAGCGGGAAGGGAGTATCTTACGGCCCACTCTTCGCCGCGCGTTCTTGATCCTGCTTGCGGCGGCGGCTCTTTTCTCGCGCCGGTAGCCCGACTTCTGGTTCAGGCGAGGACACGGAAGGGCGTCGCTTCGAGGGACAATTGCAGCCAGGTTTTGAAGCTGATTAAAGGAATCGAAATCGATCCCGGACTGGCAATGCTTGCGGAAGGATTGCTCTCGCATACGCTTGCCCAAGAATTTAGCTATGTCGGTAGCGGCAATGGCTGCGTAGTCGAGCGCGCCGATGCTCTATCGGTTGAAATGCGACACCAGTACGATCTTGTGATCGGAAACCCGCCATATGGAAAAGTTAGGAGCAAGGTCAGCAAGGATTATCTGACCAAAGCCGGATTGGCCAACCTTGGCGGTCACACAAACCTGTACTCGCTATTTCTGTTGCGCAGCCTCGATTGGGTAATGCCGGGCGGGGGCCTTGTATTTGTCCTGCCGCCAAGTTTTGTGGCCGGCCCCTATTTCTGGGGCCTTCGACAGGAACTCATGTCCAGAGCGGAAGTCAGAAGGATCGACCTGCACGCACAGAGAGAGAACCTGTTTTTGGGTGCAGTCCAGGATATCTGCCTCCTGAGCCTCAAGGTGCGCAAGGAGCCGGCGCGGCGCGCGTCTGATCTAACTCATACTTACCAGCTGGGCTTAATCGACGCTCAGGGCGCACGACATGATTGCGGGACTGGAAATGCCAAGGGCGACGGCGAGCCGTGGACACTCCCCGTTGCGAGACGGATTTTTGCCTTGAGCGACAAGAAACCTGGCCGAAGAAGCGGTAGCGGCAGAGCGTTCGTGTTGGCTGACTACGGTTACAGGGTGCGCGTAGGGAAAGTTGTTCCTACGCGCGAACGCGATTTGCTTCACGTGAAGCGCGAGAGGGGTGATTTGCCCCTCATCTGGGCCTCTTCGATCCGGCCCGACGGCAGCTTTGACTTCGAAGCCTCAAAGAAGCTCGCCAACGCGCAGTGGTACGCTGCTTCTAACTGCAAGGGGTCGTACATCACGACAAGGCCCAGTGTGGTCGTGCAGCGGACAAGTAACCGCGATCAGAAAAGGATACTGAACGCCGCTGCCGTGCCGAAAAAGTTCCGAGAAAAGCATCCGAAGGGATTTGCCGCTGAGAACCACGTTATCGTGCTGGAATCGCTGAACAACCGGGCTGCGGTCGGGATTTCTACAGTGGCGAAGCTGATCAATTCCGCAATCGTCAATGAGCGCTTCTCAGCGGTATCAGGGAGCTTTAGCGTCTCCGCCAAGCTGCTGCAGAGGCTCGCTCTTCCCGATCCCCGGCTTGTTCAAGGGCTGAGGGCAAACGATTTCGAACACGGCCTTCGCAGGCTTTATATCGGTATGGAAGAAGTTCTGGCGCCACTAGACATGGCGAGCGGCTCGCACGACGCCGTCGACCAGACGCGCGACCTGCGCCGCAGCGCGACCGTCGACGATAACACCCGCTTCAAGCGACGTCCCGCTGCCTGATCCGAGGAAGTTGGCCGATCCAATGTAGGCCAGACGATCATCGGCAAGAACGATCTTGGCGTGAAACGTTTCTATGGGCAGCGCCCGTCGCGCCTTGGCGGGATGGGACAGATTGTAGTCAAGGACGGAAACGCCCAACGCCTGAAGCCAGTCGCGGTGATGCACGGCCAAGTCCACTGAATATAGGCTGATGTCTCGCAGAACGAGGACCTTCTGGACGCGGCCGTTGACGCTCGACATCAATGAGCGAAGCCATTCGAAGCCGGAACGGTTGACGAAGGGCGATAGTACGACAAAGCGCTCTTGAGCCGCAGATGCAACCCGCAAGAACGCTGCCGGCGTATCGATGTAGCCACCGGGGCGACCGGGTGCTCCTGGTAAGTGCGCCTCCAGCGCGCTTGGAGCCATCGGCAGAGTGACCGCGAGTTCTAGATTGGCGAAGTCAGTACGAAGGCGACGGAAATGCTCTGCGCCGCGGAGCAAAGTCGAAAGGCGCACCAACTCCGTGTGGTTGAGCGGCGTCGACCAGGTCAAGTCATCGGCAGCATTGCAAACATCGGCGGCGGCAAGGCTGTCCAGAATCTGCGCGGCATCGCCGGGAGCAATGCCGGCAGCCGCAGTCGCGGAGATTGTCTCGAGCGACCAGTTGCCGGGGCCGAGGGCCGCGAATGCTTCCAGCAGCTGCGCCGCTTTGCCCGGCCAAGGAGAGGCGCATCTAATAATGTCTGCATCGCCGGCCATTAGGCGGCTCCGGCATTACCGCGTGCTTGGCGAAGCTCATTGACGACCTGGAAGTATCCCTGAAGCTGGCTCTGGTTGATGTCCCAAAGCGGGGCTCTTCCTCCGACGAGCGCCGAGCGCGACAGAAGCTGGTTTCCGGCAATGCAGGAGGTTTCCGGGATCATGATGCAGGCCGGGCAGGCCCCGCCGCGATGATCGCAAAGGGTGCCCGAGCCGCAACGCAGGTCTCTTCTTGAGATCAGATAGTGGAGGAACGCTCCGTTATGGTCGCGCCACATCGACGATATATTTCCAAGATCCTCGGTCATGCCTCGCCGGTGGACAAGGAAGGCAAGGTCGGGCGGAAAAATCGCCTCGCTCATTGATCCCAGATCGAGTCCGGAGAAGCGGGCGATACCGTGCATAAAATGATGCGCCATCGTATGCAGCAGGAGGTAAACAAGCGACGACACATCTCGGGTTCGTTGGCGGGATGCAGGATCTCTGACGCTGAACTCTTGGAGGAAAGGCCCGAAATCCTGATACTGCTCGATCAGGATGGAGCCGATTGTCAAAGGGGGAACGGGTGGAGCCGGCAACGTTCCGTTGCGCGTCAGGAACTCGGCAACACATTCCGGCCTAAGCCTGACGTAGATGGCTTCGTTCTGTTGCTCGATGACATAGATCGGGCGCTTGTGGTTCGGAAGGCGCGGGAATCCCATGAGCCGCACAGGCATCGTGCGGTCCTTTTGAACAGTCGTGGGTGTCGCGGAAACGCGCGTGTAGCCAAACGAGAACTCGACCATATCGAGATTTCGGATCAGCGATGCTTCCTGAATTCCGGAGAGATCGAAGTGATTGCGCACGCGTTCGACATAGGCGCGTTCAAGTTCGGGAATGCCGGCCTCGGCGCAAAGGTCCGGATGAACTCTCAGAAGATTCGCTGATTCAGTTGCTACGTCGATTTTCCGTCGGCGCAGGGCGTCGTGTTCGACCGTGCTGCGCAGGGGATCATAGCGCCTGGCAAAATCGCCGCGGGAGCCGATCTGCGCGATGAGGGCGGGGCTGGCAACAGATTCGCGGACAATATCTCCCGAGGTGTACCATCCTTCCAGCGTCATCCGGGCGGCCTCGCCAAACGTGGCGGCCATATTTTCGTTGCCGGCATCGCGAGCCGCTTTTTCCTCGCGTCTCATCGCCTCATACCCAGGCCAGAGGCTACCTCTTCCTTTAGCCTCGAGCTGCTCGCGGATGCGCTCGTCGGAAGGATCTGCGCCGCCATAGCCATGCAGGCTCGCAATTTTGGCAGTCAGGTCAGCCGAGCGTGACGGCTGCATCAAAGCCACGACTTCCGGATCGGCGTCGTAGACGATGAATCGGGCGGATTGAACGTAGAAGACAGGAGAAGCCCGGTATGAAACCGGGATCATATTTATCTCGCTCCACTGATGGGTCACGCCCTGATCGATACGCGGTTTCAGCAGACCGAGGCTGAACGGATCGGTCTGATAGACCTCTCGCTCGGCGCCGCAGCCCGAGCATTTAAAGCGCCAGAGCGAGAACTGATTGCCTTGCTTTATGAGGCGGAAATCTTCAGTACCGCATTGGCAACGGGGAATTTTACGGATCTCGCCATCGCCGCCGAGGGTGTATCGATACGGCGATAGGCCCTCCAATGATCCCGACCAGTGGACATAGACGATATCAAGCTGTCGCCAGCGACACTCCTGTCGGGTTTCACCCTCGCGGGAGCACAATGTGCTGAGCGGATCGCCGAGCTGCTGCGCCGGCGAAAGATACTCTTTGACCTTCGCGCATGTGTCACAACGGTAGACGAGCGGACCCGGCAAATAGCCGATCCTGTCGGGGCGCATGAATTCGAATCTGTCGAGGGCAATCTCAACGCCGGCGGCCCCGGCTCGCATCGGATTGTAGAAACAGGAGTCGAGGACTTGCACCTCGTAGACGGGTGCGGGCGCCGTAGCGCGATTGATCGCCATGCCGCGAGCGAGCCAGCTTTGGCAAAACTCCTCAAGATTCTCTACGAGCTGGTCCCGGCGGGTCGGCCTTGCTGAGAAGTCAATTGTCGCGCCCTCAACCGGCACCGCCATGCAGGCGCCTTTTCCTCCCTCCCAGGTAAACATTGCGCCAGGAGCATAGGCTGTAGCTAGCTGCGGCTGCGATCGACTCATTCGGGGTGGATATTGCCGGACGGAGACCGGCAAAGAGGCGCCGGAGCGTATCGATTGTTGCTCGTCGGACATCCTAGCGATCCTCCGCATCAACCGGCGCAGGATCGGCGTCCAGTTCCGAACGGACAGCAAGACGTTGCCCCCGGATGACCTTCATCACCTGTCGTACGGTTTCCAAATGAACATTGCGATTGCGATAAGGGTCTCGGATCGCACCAAGAATGACTCCGCCCGCATCCACATCGCGTAGCGATGTCATCGGTCGGCGGATATCGCGCGTTTCAATATCCGCCCAGAAGTTGGAAAGCTGGCTTGCGTCAGACCGGGCAGTGAAGATGTCGAGAAGCTGATGCAAGCATTCCTCGACAAAGCGCTGGTAGTGCTCTGCATGAGTGCTGGCGCCGATGCCGTTGGCTCCCCGGCCGTCGATGCCGACGGCCTCAAGGGCGAATGCCGTCACTGCGCGCACCGCCGCCGGGTAACCGCCCCCCGGATACTGCTCTGCCCAGGCCTTGATTTGCGCGGCTGTCGTAAAGGTCCTCGCGCGGTCCTTGCTGGCGGCGCCTGCGAACAGTTCCTGCTCGACGATGCCGCAAAGATAGGCTTGCAGCAAACTCGGCATGATGCGGCGTATCGCGCGATCTGCCCAGCGCTGAACAGCTGGCGGCGGGATCATCCGTTCCAGGAAGCGATGAAACTGATCGTGCGTTTCCACAACGTATCGGTCACGCCGGCTATGCGGCGTCGGAACAAACATGCTGAAACCGGTATGCGTGCGACCTACACGGCTTGATGCCTGAATGTATTCCGCGATATCCGCAGGAAGACCCGCAAAGAACATTGCGTTGAACTTGTCTACATCCACGCCGTGGCTGATTGCAGACGTGGCAACGATGTTGCGCAACGACTCTCTGAGCGGTGGAAATGGCGCACCAGGCTGCACTCCGCCCTCGGCACGCGACATGACATCCTGGATCTCCGCAATCGTCACGCCGCCGGAGATAAGATCGGTCACAAAAGGCAGGTCAGTGATGTCGTCACTTCTTTGATCGCGCTCCACCTGCGCCGCCAGTGTCTCGATGATCTGGTCGCCGCCCTTCTTGTTCGTCACGTAGGTCAGGGAAATGCGAAGAAGATCGAGCAGGCTGGCCAGGATGTTCGTGCCATTTGGCAAGGCAATGAGGTTATGGAGCGCATCGGCTCGTAGTTGAGTTAACGGATCGTCGTCCGGCAACGCAGCGACGATGGCGTTGATCGCATCCGGTGCCCCGCCCAGCTGAATGAGCTGCCATAAGCGCAGGAATGACAGGTGGTAGGCTGACACCACCGCCGACGTGGTCATGGTATGCGAGCGGCCGTTCGTCATGATCGAGACATACGTTCGCATGCGCGGGGCCGAGCGTTCGGGACGAATATGCGGCTGCAAAGTTTCTGCGTATGCCAGGCGATCCGGTCGCCGCGGCGATCTCGGCGCGGAATAGAAAGACTCATAGAGATTGGGGCCGGGGCAGGGAAAGCGCAGAGGTTCGCGCTGGTACAAGACCCGCAACTGGCGATCAGGATCGGAAATCGTCGCCGTGGCGGCGATGACCTTCGCGAGGCGTGGGCGGGTTCCGGCCTCGCGATCGTTCCACATAGAGACCCGGCCACGCAGCACGGTGGCAGCCAGGCCGGTAAGCAATCGCTCAAGCGTCGTCTCGAACAGGCCGGAAAAGGTGCCAAGGCTCTCGTCGAGCAGGTGGCCCTCGTCCTGGATGATCATGCTTGGAAGGGGATCGTGCAGAACCTCCATGCCGTCGGAGAATACAGGACTCACTTTGATCCAGCCGTCATCCTCGGCCTTGCGCAGGGCCCTTTGGCCGCGAGGCATGAAGATATGCTGGCTCTGTGGATCGAGGTATCTGGCCGCACCGAACATCCCCACGATCGCATTGATGGTTCGGTCATGCTGCCCGATGAGGGCAAGCTTATCGACGGTACCGAGCATTATCGACGGAGCGCGCTGATAGATCGTGTCGTCGGTCAGCAGAAAGGGAAGCGGTACCCTGTGTGGTGATGGCGGGTTTGCGGCATTCCAGGCGCAGTTGGAGTCGTTGAAGCAAACGATGCCGATGCGGCCGTGCTGGGAGGGATACTTGCGCATGCCGGTAACCGCACCGCAGCAGGGGCAGCTCCGCAGCTTGTCGTAAGATTCAAGCGCCTCTTTGTAACGCGCGGAACGACGCCGCTCCTTGGCTGCCACCTCTGTGTCGGCGTCGGATGGATTGAGAAGCGCGTTGTCATCGGCATGAGCTGCGACTGTGACGGCAGGTACGCCACCGAATCCCTGCGCAGCACGATTGGGCGTATTGCCCGAGCCGACCCAAAAGCCAAGCTCGAACGGCCAACCAGGAATGCGGTGCCTCAAGCGCACAAGCTCTGCGCGCACAAGTATGCGCGTAAGACGACGCGCCTGCTGTAGGGTCAACAGGCGCAAGGGATAGCGCACGAGCGCCGTTACCCCTCTGTGCTTCCCACGCAGCCGGTCGAAGAAAAGGTTGAATATCAGCAGGCCAAAAAATGCCTCTGACTTGCCGCCACCGGTCGGGAAGTAAAGCAGGCTCGCGGACAGCTCGTCACGAAATGGGTCGAAGCGGTCCGCGTACTCCACCGTTCGGGAGGCGAAGGTGGGTATGTGAGCAAGGATGAAGGCGAGCTGAAACAGACGCCAATCGGTAAACCTGCCTTGGCCGTAATCCGCAAAGGACTCGTTCGTTCTCAGCCAAGCATGCCAAGGAGCTGCGCGGCGCAAGAGTGCGTCGCGGGCTCCCTTGTCGGCCGGAGGTCGCGAATTCAGCGTGTCGTGCGCAGCCTTCGCATCTCTTAAAAGATTGATGCCGGCCCGGATATACGTGCTTTCGCGTCGGTATGCTTCTAGGTCGCGGCGGTGGGCCTCACGTTCCTCATTGGCAAGGTCTGCGGGAAGCTCTCTACCGACATCCACTGCCTCCTGCTCACCTATCCAGGCATCGTAGGCAGTCGGAAGAGCCAGCAGTCTCGCAACATCGGCCGCTGGGTCTGCCAGCTCGGCGTAGGAGGTCGGTACACCGTCGACCTGTCTTGGATCGATTCGAGGCTGCGCATAGTGAGGCGCCCAGGTCGTTTGCAAGTGAACCGAATCCGGCGAGGACGCGATCTGCCTGACGCCGCAATTGAGGCCCATGGCGGGATACTCAAGCCAATCTCTGAAGCGGTACGAGGGGCGTACGCGGTCTAGTCGGAGCTGGCGGTGAATTCCAGTGGGTACGGTGATCTCCAGCCCGACCTGAAAGATCGCGTGCTCGAAGGCGGATGCATCGCGCCCGGCGGGCATTGCTGCGTCGTTCTGGATAGCGATCCTCAGATTGGCGCGCGATCCATCCGCGAAGTCGGGGTCGAACTGGAGCACAAGGGTGACGCCGCTGAGATCCGGCGTCACGTCAGAGGGCACGGCCGGACGGCGGCTGCGCAATTCGGTCAGGAACCTGTTCCAACTTGCTTCATCGGCGAAGTGACTGGGAAGCACGCGCTCATTTGGCCTGTAGGCGGCGCGCTGACCTTCTTCGGTAGTGAGCCAATTCGAGACGCGTTGGGCGAGGTGCTCGCGCAATCGACTTGAGAAAGCATTGGCCGCCGTGTCGAGGGTAGCAGGATCGGAGACGTTGAAACGAAACTCGCCGAGATCCAATGTCCACCTGCGCCATTTCTGCGGTATCGGCTGTGGCGCGGCAAAGCGGTCGTCAACGCGGCCGGTTCCGGGACGCAGAGCGCCAAGTGCTCCGGCGGCAGGAGGCGGCTCGTCGCCGGCGATGTCACTGGCTTGCGATGATTGCTCTTGCTGCTGAACTTGGGCAGCGGCATCTTCGATGCCAGTCTCCACTATGTCGCTACGGTCACCATCGTCCAGGTCGCTGCTGGTAACGGTCCTGCCTTGGCCGGCATTGCTTGGCTGGAGCAGCTGGATACCCAGTTCGGCGAACGCGCGGTCAAATGCCTCGCGCCGAATAGCAGATACAGTTACAGCGCGTTGGCGCCGCGCATCGGCGCGGTCGGCAGCAGCGCGGGTATGAGCCTGTGCGGCGCGACCGGCGCGATCTGCAGCTTCGCTGGCCGCTCGCGACGTGCCGCGCGCTTCCGTATCATGGCTCCCGGCCTGGTCTCTCTGCTCCTCGGCAACCTCGGCACTTTCATGCGCCGTCTCCGCCCGAGCAATCGCATCGCCGCCGCGGTCGGGATCGCTTTCTTCTTCCAGCGGAGGGAGTTCTGCCAGATGCTCCTGGATGATTCCGCGTGCGCGCTGCTCTATTGTTTGCCGAGTTTGCTGCGACAGCTGCACGCGAGGCATCACGTCGTGTTTGGGATCGGATATCTCGGTCCAGCTCGGCAGCTCGCGAATATACGCGGTAATGTTGGGACGAACGACGATCTCGCCGCCCTGTCCGGCGGCAAGCTGCAAGTCAACACCCATCGTGGCAATGTGGATGTCGCTCGTATCATCTGCTCCCCCGCTGTCAAAGCGAGGTAATAGAAAGCCGCTCACAAGCTTCGAGGACGGCCTGGAGCCGAAAAGGAGCTCTCCGTCTCCATCCACGCCTGAGCACCTGCGCTCCGTCATTCGCACAAGGGCTTCGACAATGGCCTCCTTGGCCTCTGTGAAATCGTGTCCGGCGGCGTCGATCAATCGCTGTTCTTCAAAAGTAAGGTCGACCGCGCGGGGATCGGTGGTGAGCAGGCTTTGCCCATTGGGATTCTGGTTCTCGCTCATACCGCCTCACCGACTTCAAATGATTCCACCGCAACGACCTGATCAAGGTGATCGAGTGCTCTCTTCCGCAGGGCGCGGATACCGTCCCGGACGTTGGCATCGAAGCCCGACGCCGTGCCGTGGGGGTCAACGAGGACCGAGACGAATGCCTGCGCCATTCTTTGGCCTGCCCTTCTGCGGTCAATGCGAAGTGGCTGGATGCCCTCAAGCCACATCTTCTCGGCAAGGGCGTCGTTAACGCCGAGTACTGTCATGAAGGCGTCGAATTCCCGTCTGCGCTGCGGGGCATGTGGCTGCCTTTGCTCGGGTGGTAGCAGCTTGTATTCCGCCACGCGAAGCCAGTTGATGACCGCCGCTTGACTTTGCGTGCGGCTGCCCTTCGCACCAATCTTATTGAGGATGTGCCTTGCCTTTGCCGATAAAGTGGGGCCGGGAATTCCAGGCAGATTCGCCTCGACTGTCGCGTGGTAAACATCCACCCAGCTTTGAGCGAGGACCCGGAGGGGAAGAACCTCCCGCGCCTGGAGAATAAAGGCGTCATCCGGAACCACAACAGCTTCCCTGGGGCGAATGTCACGAGCCGTCGATCGTTCGAACGGATTGACTTCGGCGTTCTGATTGAAGCGGATGACAGCAGAACGCGGTCTAGCCCTTAGTCTGCGACCGCTGGCCAGTGAGAGCATCAAGATCTCGTCCCCGTCTTCGAGCTCGTCGTCAGTCAAATCGATAAGCTCATCCGAACGGCTTGAATCTGCTCGAGGCTCAAGCTCGAGGTCTATGGTGGCGACGCCGCGCGCTTCGACTTCCTCCTTCGCGGCTGCTGCGATTTGAGAAAGGCGCTCGCCGAGATGACCTGTACCCGCCAGGTCGGGATGCGATGAAAGCCGATGAAAGGAATCAGCGACACGAGCGGCAAGGGTTCGCTCGCACACAACAATCAGTTCGTCCGGTAGCCAGGGCCGACCTGCAACGGCCGAGAGCCAGTCGGGCGAGGGGGCGACCAGCACAAGCCTCTTCCAGGTGTTGCGGTCCCTTGTCTGTTCTATGGCATCGAGTCTGGGTTGAAGGTCATCGGCGGATGCAAACACGACATGGCCGTTGGCAAGGCGACGCCGAAAAGCCAACCCGGCTTCGCTGTCGTCAGCAAGCCTATGCTCGCCGAGCAGCCTATCGATAGGGCTTGCGAAAGCGATTATTGCGCGACTGGATTTGCGTGCGATAGCGATTGCGAGGTCGGAGAGAAGTGACCCGATCGGGGTTTCCTCGTCGAGGGCATCGAAAGCGCGGGCCACGGCGTCGCGGGCAACGACAAATCGGGCCCGTTCGGCACCGCCGATCTCCGAGTTGAGAGCTTCATTGATCGGGGCGAGCAGTGTCGCCCTCGATCGATACTCAAGAAATATCTCGGCTGCGGTCTGCCCGATCTCTTGAACTAGGAAGTTATAGGCATGACCCAATCCGCAAGGCAGACTTGCTGCCTTACGCAGGCTGCCCATTTCCCTGCGTAGAGCTCCGGCCAAGCTCGGTTCCGAGCAGCCGCGTGCCGCTTCTGAAAGTGCGGCTATGGCATCGGCTGTCGGCCCGGCAACGCTGCTGAAGGTGACGCCAGTACTTGTGACATGCTCGACTGGTGGATCAGCAGCCAACGGGTCTCGGCTGGTTCGCACCAATACCCGAGATAAAGGGGGAACAGAGGACCGATCAGAACCGCACAACAGCAAGCCCAGGCGGCGATGCACAAAAGGGTCCTGCGTCACGGCCAGGAAGGGAAGTAGCGGGAAGCGCTTCCGTGCTTCGACGATGAACGTCTCGACATGCTCTTGCCATGCCGATCCGAGCCTGCTGAGTGCCGGTGGGCCGAGGTCGAGAAGGCAGATGTCGGGCGGGATTCCGTTGGGGGCCAAGATCGCGGGCGCAGCGAGTGCCAGTTTTGCAGTCGCGCGTGAGGATACGCCGAAAAACCCGAACGGCGCGCAGTTGGGATCGCTCAAGATGGGGCGATGGTCCGTCAATTGATCGAGCGCGGCGCCGAATCTGACCCGACCGAATAGCTCACCGATGATGTGCGCAAATGGGCGGGGAGCCGCATCACCACCCTCGGCGCTGAAGATCGGATAGATCTCGGCTAGTGTCGGATGCGCAAGATGCGGTTTGTTGCCATCGCGCTGACTTAGCCGGCTCAAGTGCCCGAGTGTGACGTGCAGCAGGTCGATAGGGCTCGGATCAGTGCCTGATGAGAAAAGGTGCCGGCGAGTAAGGTGGAACTGGTTGCGCGCCAGGATTTCGTCACGTCGGACGAGCAACGACTGGGTCGCCGATGTCGCGCCACCCCGCCAGGGAAAGTACAATGTTCGAAAGCTCAGTGCAGCATCGCACCAGTTGTATTTGTTTGTGGTCTTGATGGTGGCTGCGGCCGCGTTGAGAGAAGCTAGCATAGCGAGAGGATGCAGGACAGACAGATCCCGCTGTCCGCTCGGCCACTGAAGAACGGCGATCGATTGTCGCGACGATAGAACCTGAACAAACTCTCGCAGGAGAGCGAGCGTCGGACGGTTGAGCGAGCGCGCCGTACCGAGATCAGAATCCAGAGGCATGAACCGCAGGTGTCCGGCTGCGGCTAAAATGGCGTCCGCGTCCAGCCCTGCAAATCGCGCAGCTTCGATGGCCTCTGCAGCCTTGGCTAGTTCGGCCTGTTGACGGGCATCAGATTGCTGCTCACGCATGCGCTCCAGCAGCTTCTGCTTATTGGCAGCAATTTGCGCTCTGCCATCTTGGATATCTCTGAGCCTGTCTTGACGCCGCTTCACGCTGAGCCCCACTTGGCCGCGTGACCAAACTCGGTCGGATGCTCATCACAGCGGTTACCCCCGCGGAGCATACTTGGACAGGTATCCTGTTTTCCGATGCGGCTTGCCAAAGTCCCCCCTTACTCGATCTGGAATCTCCTTCGTTGCTCCAGTCACATGGCCGGACGGCACTGTCCGCCTGCGAGTGCTTCTCTTAAAAGCTTAGTCGATTGCGGGTGATTCGGCCCGCGTTCGTCTGCCCCATACAGTTCTCCGGTGCTGGCGGCGAGCACCGAACCCACACTCTGTCACCAGGACTGGTTTCGCGATCAGTCCTTCCGAGCGATCGCGAGCAGTCCCTCCGTCTGTCCCGCAGTGAGCCGGCCCCGTAGGGCTGAAGGAGACCCCGCCCCGCACATATACCTTGGTCCCATACCATAGGTCTCGGGCTAGCTCGACGGGATCACTTCTATCAGTTGATGGCTTGAGAGATCTGGATTGCTGTCCATTTGCCGCTCTGCGCAGCAGCCGTCTGCGAGAGCTGCAACGTTTTCTGCGCCAGACTGCCGAAGGTCCCCCAAGGCGTGTGCGACGCTCGGCGCTTTTTGCTAACTGCGGTGAATTAAATGTTGCTAAAAAAGGCGCTTCTGTTTCGGAAAGGCGCATTGGAATTTCCATAACACATATTATGCGAGTCGTGATTTTCTAGGCGTTTGGCGGCACTTGAATAATTCTGATAATTAACCATATAAAATGTTCAATCCAGCTCGAATTTCGGAGGAGTTCCCGCATGAATCGCCATAGAAAATTACTTGCCGAGGGCCTTGGTCAGGCTATCGATCAAGGCTTGATCTCAATCGAAGCCCCGAAAGACGATGGTTATACTAATGAATCAGGGCGCGCATTGCTCTCTATTGCTGGACGTCCATCGATGTTTATTTGGGAGAGCATTGGTCACGGCGAGCTGAAAATCAGTATCTGGTGGGATTATGATCACAGCAAAAATCCCGCCGCAGACCGTGAATGCTTTAGTACCTCAGGGCCCCTGGCCAAGAAAGCGAGATATCCGGAGTTTGTAGGGGCAATTGCGTCGGCCCATCTGGAGCGTAAAACTGGGCTCTACATACAAGGATACGGGCCAGAAGGCATGTTTGATACCTATTTCCGCAGAGGTGAAAGAGACATAATCGATAGGTTTGCTACTCTGCGGCCTGAAGCGTTCCGCTCTGAGGGTGAATTCCTGCTCTAGTCGAAGGACTTCGATTTGGTGCAGGCGTAGAGATAGCGGAGCGTCCATCCGTCGCCACGGATGTGGCTCGGCTGACTGGCTTCACTACTAGACGCACCTAAGGTACAATATCCCAAAAGCCGTCATCAGGCGAGTTACCTTTGGCACTCCTCCCGCCCACGCCTAAGATGTCCGCAGCTGAAGGCACTTCGACCGTGGTCATTGCTGGCAAATGCACGCTCGCGCCGACCGGCGCGGCAACCGACCGTCGTCACGTACTCTTTAGCCTGAAAGCCGGCAGTCAGCGCACAACGCGTTGACCTAAAGCTGCGATTGATGATGATCAACTTCGTTGCGATAGCGTCTCGCCAAAGCGAACATCTGTACTCGATATAATCCAGCTTGCGATATCGTCCGGACTCGCATATCGATCTGGCTTTGCCAGAGTTTGCCGGTCTTGAGGCCAAAGTACTTGTGGATGGTGAATGCTCAAAACGCTGCACTCGCCTGAATTAAGCTTAGGTTTGGCGTTTTTTTATGGCCTCGATCATCGACTGCGGCCGAGATACGTCCAGCACGACAACAGAGAGCTTCTCCTTCAAATGAAGCGGAAGGTCATCTACAAGCATCGCCTCAAGCGCCTCGGCGCTCTCCGGGCCGTCGACGCCATCGCTTCTCTTCGGGGCCTTGAACTCGGTGCCGAACCAAAAGATGAGATAGATCCCAATGCCGCAGGCATCTGGATCCGCGGCATAACCCGCGAGCTGGGTCGAAGCCGCCGTCCAGAGCTCGCCGTTGTAGTGCCGTTTGGCCTCGATTGGCAGATTCTTGCCGGCATGGCTGAGCATTAGGACGTCGACCCTGGTGTTTTCGCCGCGACGGGCCTCGGGAAGGCTCGCTGCAATGCCGTATCCTTCGAACCTCGGACGAAGCAATTCCAGGAGGCGGTCCCTGTCCTCGTTCTCGATCTGTGGTTCGGTTGCCGCTCCGTACCCATCGGTATTCCAGAACCGTTTCCAGGGTGTCTCACTTCCGGTCCGGAGCGTGCTCTTGTACCTCTCGAGCTCTTCCAGCATGATGGCCGCAAGGTCCGACGGAGTCGCCGGAGAGCCATTTGCGAGGGCGCTTGTCAGATGGCTCACTGAAGGAGCCGCGAATTGCTCATCGCGCAGCTTGCGGGCGTGTTCCGCTGCTGCATGAGCCATATGGGGCGCCCAGGTCGATTCGACCTTCGCAGTGAGTTCTTTCAGGTGTTCGCCTGCTCCAGCCGAATCTGAGGCTCCAAGACGCCGGATCGCTGCCCTGACAATCCCGCTCACTCCACCTGAGTGGCGCCAATCATCGTCGCGTGCCGAGTGTTTTTTCCCAAGAATGCCAATCCTGATTCTGTCCAGCAAGTCGATGTCCGGACATAACTCGTTGAATGTCTTGGCGAGCTCTCCGTTCGGAGCCAACAGAGCAGATTCAAGGTCCTGTTCTGAGAGCCGATCGGCAAATTCCTCTGGCATCAGCGCTAGGCCGACGAACGACCAGATATCTCGATGCTTCTGCTCGAGGTCGTCACGTTCCAAGGTGCGGCGTGCGAGCTCTACTAATTCGCCGATATTCGAGCTGCCGGCGCATGCTCCGATCGCCTGCCTGAGGGCGAGATCTGGCAGCCCCGGCCTCTCGCCAAGCAGGCCAAGCATGCACAGGGAGACGAATGCCGGTTGATCTGCATTCGTAAGATGATGGATGGCGTCAAGGCTATCATCGCCGGCATCAAGAGCGGCGTTCCAGTACCGCAGCATTATGTCAGCGCCCTGCTCGGCATCGCTGGCCAGCCGGTCGACTGCCCAGGCAGCGATCGAAGATTCGCCATCGCGGCTGAAGTAGGCTTGCCGAAGCCCGACCAAAGCGATGATCAACGGAGACGCGTCGATATCGTTCTCACGGCCGTGCAACAGCGCCTGATGCAATCCCGACCCAACGACATGTTCCTGCGGGTAGGTGCCATTGGTGGCTTCGGCTTTGCCGAGGTCCTCTACGCTGACGCTGATATCAGTGTGGATCGTAAATTGAACGAATCCTTCGGCGATCGCCGCCGCGATCTCCTCGTTTGTGTATTTGATGATATTTTCGAATGGCGTCTTGTCCTGGCTGATCCGGCCATTCCGATAGTGCTCGGCAGCCCATCTCAACACACCGAACTGGGTGGGAGCACCGCTTGCGATCACTGCGAGCTTCGGCGTCAGCTCTGCGACATTGCCATTCCGCGATTTCTCCGTTTCTTGATCCTGCTTGGTCTTTCGCTTCGCCTCCTTCTCTTTCCATCCTGCGTTCGGGTCAGAGAGGAGCGATTTGATAAAGCCCTTGGAACCGCCATTCTGCTCCAGCAGCGACACGATCGGCTCTTGCCATTTCGGCCAGCGATCTTCGCTGCGGGCCGCATAGGCGGCGATCTGAAACATCCTCTTTCGGGCCGCGCGCGAGTTTGTCGCCTGAGCGGCGTCCAACAATCCTTGGATCAATGCGTCGGATGGCAACCTTCTTGCGGTCGAGATATATTCGTTGCTGACCATCCAAGGGCCCTCCTCGGACGAGCTTCCCTCCACGAGGGCAAGGAACAGCTCCAGCTCGCGACGATCTGAATCACGGTCAATCCATCTCCGAATGGCCTCGACAACGTCGCTATCGAGCATATCCCATCGGTGTTCTCGAAGGTTGGCGAGCCACGTTAAAAGACGCACCGCTGATATGTCCGGGCTGGCATCGATTGTGGCGACAAACGAGCGTTCGAGGAGCGACTGGACCTGCGATTTGTGCCGGCGCGCAACATCGCTTCTTCCAATACCCTTATCGAAGAAATCCGGTCGTGGAGATCGCGCGACTGCAATGCTCAGAGAGACCAGCGAAGCAGTCTCGTCGTCGTCATACCCATCCCGCGTTTGCGCAGGCAAGCTGTTGAAATCCACCAGAAGCGCTTGGAGATCGGAAAACTCAACATCCGGCGTTGACCGGCTCGACAGGACGCGGGCGCGGATCGACAATTGGCCTCGATCGACCTTGAGGGCGGCCAGGTCGTCCAAAAGGGCACGTTGCATTCCATCCCTGTCGCTGGCTTTTGCAACGAGGACTTCCGCCGCTCTTTCTCGCATCCAAAGAGGTCGGGCACCGTCGAGGACGATCTCCCGCAGCTTCTCCGACATGCGCTCAACAGTGGGGCCGTCCGCGAGTGCCTGAAGGACGGTGACCTGCAAGTGACCCCGGACCTCGGCGTCGAGAATGGCTTTGAAATCGTCAGCGAGATCATCGCCCGCAAGCCCGCCTACGACAGTCGCGTCATCCTGCGAAGACAGGAAGAACGGGTCATCACGATCCAGGTGATAGAGGATTTCTCGTCGTCCAGCCGTATCGAATGCCGCGGCGTCGCCATATGCCAGCACCGTCGCTGCATCATGCTGAATGAGCCATCTTGCCCCACCGGGATCTCCTGCCGATTGCAGGTGGGCGGCAAACCACGCATATAGCCCCCTGAGTTCGCTCGGGGCCTTCTGATCGCTCCCGGTGATGAGAGCTGTCGCGCGCCGCAACGGAAAAGCGGGCGTTCCGCCAGTGCCCATTACCCTTCTTGCCAGAAAACGTCCTGCCAGAAACTCAGCGACGGTTCGATGCAGCGGCGCGAACGCGTGTCCTTCGCCCCTGAAAATCGCGGTGTCCAACGCGGCCTCAAGAACGAGCGGTTCGAGCCTCAGGGAATTCGTTGCGACATACTCATTTTCAGGTGAGCCAGGCGGCAACGCGTTTGAACGCCAGAGCACTTTCGCCCCGGAAGCAAGAAGGTAGAAGCACAAGGTGGCGGCAGCCGAGAGGATTTCATCCGCCCCAGGTCGCGGATCTGTTTCGCGCTCCGGGTCGTATTCGTGGGCAAGCGCCCTCGTCGCCTTCTCGAACAAATCAAAACGAGATGTCGGCCATACGCCGTTTGAGACGACAACCGAGTGAAGTAATCTCAGACTAAGCGGATTTTCCAGAAATGCACCGGCACCCCGGTTCCGCGCTTCACCGACGAACCGCTCTGGATCGGACTCTCCCAGAGAGGCCAAGACCAATTGCGCCTCGTCGTCGCTCAGTGGCAGGAGATGGGCCACAACGATGGGCTCGTTGTTCGCCGCACGCCGCATCGCGTTGATGTCGGCGGTTGCGCGCCAGTCCTCAGCGCGGCAGGTGAGGCGCCACCTACGTATGTTGCTCTTCGAAATCGCGTTGGCGAGACGCATGAGTTTGTCTTTGCCACCATCACCCGAGCGATATTCATCGAGGGCATCAAGATAGGCGGTTCTAGACTTGTCGATCGGTGAACCGTTCATCACTTCCCGACAGGTCGCAATCTCGCCACCCTCGGCAATCGCCTCGTACTCCAATGCTGTCGACTTCCCCGCACCGGGCTCGCCGAGCAAAACGACATATGGTTCGCCGCGCAGCTGGCTCAGCAGTCGAACCACGCGCTCACCTTGAACCTGGATGGCGACGCGCCTGTCTAAAGACGCTCTTTGCATGTCGGGAAAGTCGTGACTACGCAGTCTTCTGAAAGCCTGCAGCGGAACGATCTCTTAGAATGCTCGCCGATGTCGGCTTTCTTACCAAATCGGCATGTAATTCGGTGGAACAGGCCGCCAACTCGCAGTGACGGACCCTGCCCACGACCTCACGACGACAATGTCCGCTGCCAGAGGCCTTGCGTCAAGGTAGCGCTGCATGAATCTAGACCAAGCGCGGCGACAGATCGACTTCGGCTTTCTCTGCGTTTCAACCGCCAGATCACTGACGCATCTCGCTCGGGACCTGCAGCGGTCATCTGTGGGGAGATTGCGATCGCAGCTCCTCAAATGTATGGACTTGGTCCGACGAGGACAGCCCATGCCGAAGCCACTCGATCTCTCCGCGCTGCGCCGCTACGCCGTGGCGCGTACGCTGTTTCCGCCGACCACGCTCGCGCGTGCCATCGATAAGCTGGGTTTTGTACAAGCCGACCCGATCCGCGCGCCGGCGCCCGCGCAAGATCTGACGCTACGCCACCGAGTCAGAGATTACCGAGTCGGTGACCTAAAGCGCCGCTATGCCCGGCTGGCTATCGAAGAAGATTGTTTCATCAACCACGGCATCCTGCCCCGAGAAACCCAGAGGCTGATGCATCCACGTAGTGCGCGCGCTGTATGGGACGCAGCCAAGATGCGCCAGGCACAGGCTGTTCTCGACTTCATACGCGCGCGCGGCACCGTACATCCTCGCGAAGTCGATGCCCGGTTTTCGCACGGCAAGGTGAGCAATTGGTTCGGCGGCACCACCAACGCGTCGACTCACCTACTCGACGGTATGCAATATCGAGGGATGGTACGCATCGCCGGTCGAGCCGGTGGAGTGCGTCTTTACGCTGCGGCGCCCGTCGTCAAACAGCCTGAAGATCCGCAGCGGCACATGGACGCCCTGGCCAACGTCGTGGTTGGCCTCTATGCGCCCCTGCCGGATCGCACGCTGAAGCATTTGGTCAGCCGTCTCGTCCTTGCCGCACCGCAATGGATGCATCTGCGCAAGCCCACATTGGCGCGCCTTCGAACACGGCTACAGCATGCAAAAATCGACGGGCATTCCTGGTACTGGCCTGAGGGCGAGAACCCGACATCCGGTCGCCACGAGCCTGAAAACGTTGTGCGGCTGCTTGCTCCCTTCGATCCGATCGTGTGGGATCGCGAACGGTTCGAGAGACTCTGGGATTGGGCGTACCGCTTCGAGGCCTACACTCCTGCCCGCAATCGTGTTCGCGGCTACTACGCACTACCGATGCTATGGCGCGACCAAGTTATCGGCTGGGGCAACCTCGCCTGGCGCGACGCCAAGCTCGAGGCCGATATCGGCTACGTGGCCGGCAAGCCGCCGCGTGACCCCGCATTCATGTCTGCCCTCCACGACGAGCTTCAGCGAATGCAGACCTTCCTTCAGGTATAATGCAATCGGTTTATTCGACCAGCCTGCACACCTCGGTACGTCCTTCCGTCCGTCCCGAAATACACAGCCCAGGTAGCGGCCCAAGAACACCCTCCCCCAATATATACCTGGGTCCCATCGCATAGATCCCGGGCTAGCTCGACGGCGTCGATCCGATCAGTTTGATGGCACGAGAGATCTGGATAGCGTTCCATCTACCACCCCGCGGCGCGTAAATGTTGCGCTCATTGAGG
>JAEWIJ010000165.1 GCA_023387235.1 Pseudomonadota bacterium | reverse complement strand
GCGGGCGCGAGTTCGATCATGGCGCGGGCGAGTTGCCCCTGGGCGCCGGCGATCAGGAGGCGCATGGGGCATTCTCCTCCAGCAGCCTACAATCCAGCGGCGAGTATAGCGTATCGGCCGCCCTTTCCGATCGCGACCAGGGGCAGGAACCAGTGGAAAGGAACGCGCAGTACGCCGGCGACGAACGTGAGCGGATCGCCGATCACCGGAACCCAGGCAAAGAGCAGCGACCAGAGACCCCAACGCTGGAATCGGGCGCTCGCGGCTTCGATCGTCGCCGGCGAGAAGGGGAACCAGCGTCGGTCCTGGAAGCGACGGGCGCGGCTTCCGAGCCACCAGTTGAACGCCGAGCCTGCGACATTCCCGATCGTCGCCGCGGCGAGCAGCGCCCAGGTCGGCGCGAGCCCGGCCTTTATCTGCGCGATCAGGACCGCTTCCGAGGGCAGCACCAGCAGCGTCGCCGCGCCGAAGGCCGAAGCGAGCATGAGTAGCAGCGGCCCCAAACTGTCCCACGTCACGCTCCCGATCTCCCCGATCCGCTCCTCGGCGCCGGCTGGTTAGCAGGTGCGCGGACGCGCGCGCTACTGCCGGATGGACGCGGCGCCGAGGACAGCGTATCCAGCCGGACAGGAACGCCGACTATCCTCAATTGAACCTCCCCGCCCGAGGAGCCACCCGATGAGCATCGCGAAGAGCCTGGAAATGCCCTGCGACATGAGCCTCGACGCCAGTGCCGTCACGACGCTGTCGAAGATCACCACCGCCACGATCACGACGATCCTGCTCAAGAAGGGGCTCCGCAATACCTGGATGCGCAACACGCGGCCCCTGCAGCCCGATCAGCCCCGGATCGTCGGGCGTGCTTTCACGCTGCGCTTCGTGCCCTGGCGCGAGGATCTGGCCACGCCGGAATCGTGGTCTTCGCCGGTTTCGACGCGCGCGGCCATCGAGGCCATGCCGGCGGGGTGCATTGCCGTTGCCGATGCCATGGGTGAGGCAGACGCGGGCATCTTCGGCGATATTCTCTGTGCGCGCATGGCCAAGAGGGGCGTCGCCGGCCTCGTGACTGATGGCGTCGTGCGCGACGTCTCGGGCGTGCTGAGCACGAAACTCCCCGTCTGGTGCCAGGGTGGGGCTGCGCCGCCGTCGGTTGCCCGCCTCACCTTCGTCGCGTGGCAGCAGCCCATTGCCTGCGGTGGCGTCGCAGTCTTCCCAGGCGATGTCGTGGTCGTTGATGCGGACGGTGCCGTGCTGATCCCCGCCACCCAGCTCGAGACGATCCTCAAGGAGGGGCCCGAGCAGGAGCGCATGGAAGGCTGGATCATGGACGAGGTGGACAAGGGAGCGCCGCTCCCGGGCCTCTATCCCATGAACGCCGAGACCAAAGCCCGCTACGAGGGGTCGAAGAAGGGCTGACGCCGGTGTTCGTTACCTCGCGCCTAAGTCCCTGAAATCACGCCCGGACGCCTGTATGGCAAGCATCGTGCTTGTAAAACCGGCGCCGGCCATCATATCCTTTGGTGCCAGTGGATTCCGCTGGCGGTGCTGGGCTGCGAGCTTGGAAGAACGCTCGGCACTTTGAGACCGATTGGTCGCAGGACCATAAGGGTCGGATGACGAAGGGACGCTCACCAACCGATGAGAACCACGCCCGAGGGTGCTCGCGCGAGCACACCTCCGACTGAGTTCGCGTCCGAGCGACGCGACTCTGCTGCCCTGGTGGACCGCATCGTCCACTGGCTCGACGACGCCAAGGCCGAGGAGGTCGCCGTCATCGATCTCAAGGGCAAGACCTCGATCGGCGATTTCATGGTCATCGCGACGGGCCGCTCAGACCGCCATGTGAACGCGGTCGCCGAGCAGCTTCTTCAGGCCCTGAAGGATGAAGGGCAGGAGCGCGTGCGCGTCGAAGGCCAGCCGCAATGTGACTGGGTGCTGATCGACACCGGCGATATCATCGTCCACGTTTTCCAGCCGGAGATCCGGACCTTCTACAACCTGGAAAAGATGTGGTCGGCGGATCGGGCCTCGGAGCCGGTCGCGCACTAGCGTGCTGACAGCGCACGGCCGCGCACGCAATCTTGCGAAGGGGCCGCTATGCGCCTTGTCATTGCCGCGATCGGCCGTCTCAAGGACGAGGGCGAGCGGGCACTCATTGCCCGCTACATGAAGCGCGTTGCGAGCGGGCGCGCGATCGGCATTTCACCCGTCACCATCGAAGAGCTGCCCGAGAGCCGCGCGGCCGAGACGAATGCCCGCCAGGCGGACGAGGCCGCGCGCCTGCTGCACGCAACGGTGGATTGCGATCTCCGCATCGTGCTGGACGAGGGCGGGCGCATGATGTCGAGCGCGGAGTTCGCGCAGTATCTCGGCGCGCGTCGCGACGAAGGCGTGAAGTCGGCGGCCCTGCTTATCGGCGGCCCCGACGGCCATCCCGCCAATCTTACGGGCAAGGGCGCGCATTTGACCCTGTCGCTCGGCCGTATGACCCTGCCGCACGGGCTCGCCCGCGTCGTGCTCGTCGAGCAGGTCTACCGCGCGATCACCATCCTCTCGGGCCACCCGTATCACCGCGCGTGATCGGGTCTATTTCCTGCGCTGGGCGCGCTCGGCGAGAAACTCCTTCATGATGCGCTGCGGCTCGCCGGTCGCGTACGCTTCGAGCGAGTAGCGGACGGCTGCTGCCGTTGCTTCGTCGAAACCGGGCTGCGTCAGCGCGCGCAAGCGTTCCTTGGTGAGCCGCATGGCGACGGGCGGGACTTTCAGCAGCTCTTCCGCGATCTCGATGGCCTTCGCGAGCACCTCGCCTTCCGGCACGACATGATCCGCGAGACCGATCGCGTGCGCGCGCTCGCCGCTGACGAGACCGCCGGAGAGCGACAGCTCGCGATTGGCACCGTGACCAATGTAGAGGCTCATGAAGTACGTGCCGACGATGCTGGCGAGGCCCGCGCGCACTTCAGGCTGACCGATGCGGGCGCCGGGATGCGTCACGCGGACATCGCACGAGAGGCCGATCTGCATGCCCGCGCCGGCCGCAATGCCGTTCCATGCCGCAACCGCCGGCTTCGAGAGATCACGCACCGACTGATAGAGACTGCGCAACGCCGTGCACCAGCCGCGCACTTCTTGCATTTCGAGATGGGCCGTCTCGTTGAGATCCTGGCCGGCAGAGAAGGCCTTTCCGGCACCCGTGATCACGATGGCGCCCACGGCATCGTCCGCCTCCGCGCTCTTCATTGTGGCGATGAAGGCCGCGCGCAGCTCCGGGCTCACGGCATTCAGGACCGAAGGCCGGTTGAGCGTCACAATCAGCACGCGGCCGCGCAATTCTTTCAGCACCAGTTCGGCCATCGGCATTCCTCCGTTGTTGGCCGCATGGTGTGCCATAGGGCCGTGGGACGGCAATAGGGGAGCTGTCATCTCATCCAATGGGCTTGCCCGGGGGACGCTCGGCGCGCGATGATCCTTCGGCAACGAGAAACCGGAGGAA
>JAEWIJ010000136.1 GCA_023387235.1 Pseudomonadota bacterium | reverse complement strand
ATGATCTCGATCAGATCCCTGAGACGGGCAGCAGGGCTGTGACGCTGCCGGAAGTCCTCGCGGATGCCCATGACGATATCAGCGTAGTGCTGCGGACGGCTGACAACGTCGAGAATTTTCTCGTCGGGACGCTGGCCGAGCAGCAGAGCCTCGGCCGCTTCGCCGAAGACGCCGCGGACATAGTCGGCGTCGAGCAGGAAAAGCGGGATGGTGCCCGAGGCCGGCGTCTCGAACGTGCGGCAGGGGACGAAACCGAGGCGCTCGAACAGGGGGCGATAGATGTCCGGATTGAAGATGCCCCGGCTCATGGTCGCGATGACCTCGTTGTACTTGACCGCGCCGAGGGCCTCGACACGGAGCTGCTTCAGGTAGTCGCGATCGACGTAGTAGTCGTCGCGGATTTCCTGCCACTGCGTCCATTCGAGCGGCGCGTCCCAGCCTTCACCGACGAGGCCGATGCGGCCGAGCTTGTCGCGGATCGGCTCGATGCCGCGCAGAACCTGCGACATGCCGTGCCAGCGAAACTTCGTGTGCCCGACATAGATCATGCCGAACTCCTTGGCGGAGAAGTCGAGCGGTGTCTCCCAGGCGGGATCGTAGATGTGGAAGAGGAAAGGAATGACGTTCGCCCGCTCGGGCTTCAGCGTCGGCTGGCAGATCTTGTCGGCGATGCCGTCGCAGATGTCGATCCAGGCGCGGCTCTTCTCGGGCGTCTTGTGATTGTAGTCGCCGCGAAAGGCGATGGGATCGTTATAGGCGCCGTCGCAGTCGATGACGACGCGCCGGCTGCGTGGCACGGCCGATATGAGCCGCAGCCAGTCGAGGTTGTCGCCGAACTGGAGATCGGTCGTCCACTCGACGACGAAGACGACGGCATCGGCGTTGGCGAGGTCCTTCGAGTAGTCGAGCGCGAAGACGTGCCCGGGCGGGCCGTAGACCGTGACCTGATGTCCGGCGGCTTCGGCGGCGCGCGCATAGCCCTTGAGGTCCAGCATGCTGCCGGCGTTCTCGAAGCCCCAGTAGACGAACACCAGCTTCATGTCTTGCGGCACTCCATGATCGACCGCGACGCCATCAGCTTTGCAGCGCGGCGACGAGCTCGCCCATGCGCCGCTCGTAGCCGTGATGGGCGGCGAGGTGACGGCGCACGTCCTGCACGATCTCGCGATAGTGCGCCGGCCGGGCGAGTGCATCCAGGATCTTCTCGTCCGAGGGGCCGCGCAGCGTCAGCTCGCGCGCAGCCGGGCCGTAGACGGCGGCGGCATGATCGGCATCGAGCACGAGCAGCGGGATGGTATCGGCGTAGAAGATCTCGAAGTACTTGAGCGTCAAGTGGCGCAGATTGTGGAGCACTGGCCGCTGCGTGAAGATATTGATCTTCGCCATGCTCATGGTGTGCACGACCTCGTCGTACATGACCGAGTCCTGCGTCTCGATGTTCAGGCGCTTGAAGGCCGCGGCGTCGAACGCAAAGGCGAGCGGATTGCCCGAGCCTGGCTCCGTCGGCGGCTTGTCCCACCATAGGCCGATGAAGCGAATGCGGCCGATCTTGTCGCGATGCCGGCCGACGACGGGGAGCAGCACGTTCTCGATATCGCGCCCACGCCACCAATTATGGCCGACGTGCAGAATGTCGTAGATTTTTTCCGGCGCCGTCTTCGGGTCGGTCTCGAGAGCGGGATCGTAGCCGTAGAAAGTCAGAGGAACTTCGCGCGGGTTCGCGAGCTGTGCGATCGTCGGCTTGTGCACGCGGTCGGCGAGCGCGTGATAGTGCTCGATCCACGCCGCGCGCTCTTCTTCGGTGTCGTGATTGCGGTCGTAGCCATCGAGACAAATGACGGGGTTATACATCCCGTCCATGTCGAGGATCATGCGATCCTTGCGCGCGAAGTGGCCCATGAGCGCGGCTTCGTGCACCGGGCTCAGGCGATAGATCTCCGACTCGAAAAGATGGACGACCTTGTCGAACTCGCGCACGCGATCGGAGAAGTTGATCTCGGGAAGCCACGGCAGTGCGCGCCCGAAGATCGCGACGTGGTGGCCGAACTGCGGGGCGACGCGCATGTAGTCCGCGACAGCATGGATGTTACCCGCATTGCCGCGATGCTTCATGACGAACAGGATGTTCATCGCTTGCGTCCGGCGATCAGAGCGGCCAGCTCCTCGAAACGGCGCGCGTACGAGTGATGTGCGGCGAGATGGGCGCGCGTCTCGAGCACGGCACGCCAGATCGGCTCCGGCTCCTTGAGAGCCTTCTTGAGATAGCCTGCAATGTCCTCGCCCGGTACGAGTGCCAGCGCCGCGGGGCCGTACACAGCCTCGACGAACGGCTTCGGCAGCATGAGCAGCGGCACTGTGTCGGCGTGGAAGGTTTCGAAGGTGCGGCCCGTGACCATCCCGAGATGACGGAAGAGCGGCCGATGGAAGATCGGCGCGAACTTCGACTGGTTGAGATAGCGGAAGATCTCGTCGAAACGGACGCCGTTCTTCACGGTGACGTCCATGTTGAAGAGCAGCTCGGGATCGGCGTCGACGCCGACAATGCCCTGCTGGACGGCCCATTCGGGGCGCTCTTTCCAGTCCCAGCCGATGAGACCGGCCCAGCCCACTTCCTTGCGGACGGGCGCGTGCGCCTTGAGAAAATCGCGCACCTGCTCCCAGCGTTGCCAGTTGCTGCCGACATAGGCGACGCCGAACCAGCGCTCGCTGTCGCGCCAGCGCGCCGCCGCCTTCTCGACGCTCGTCTCGGGCGCGACAACGGCATCGGGAGCGAAGGCGTGGAAGAGGAACGAGCCCGTGTCCGGACGTAAGGGGTTCAGTGTCGGCTGCAGGATGGTGTCGGTGATGGCGCGGAACGCCTCCTCCCACTCCCAGCCCATATGGCCGTCGAGCTTTTCGAGATGATTGAAGTCGTGATCGACGTAGATCGTCTCATTGTAGCGGCCCCACAGGTCGAGCACGGCCCGCTTCTCGCGCGGAATCGTATCGATGAGGCGCGCGAGATGCGGCATCTGCGGGAAGTCGGCCGGCACCTGGACGACGAAGAGGGCCAGATCGACGCCGTCGAGATCGGTCGTGTAAGGGAGCGCCGGCAGGTCGGGATTCGGTGGGCCGAAAAGCGCGACCTCGTAGCCGAGCGCGCGGCCCGCGGCGACGTAGTGATGGACCGTCGAGACGCTGCGCGTCCAGGCATCGCACGAGGTGACGAGCAGAATCTTCATGGTGTCCTCAGGCGCTGGTGAGCGCCCGTCCCTGGCGGACGGTCTCTGCGAGGCCCTCCGCGAGCATCGTGCGCGGCTCCCAGCCGAGTACGGCGCGCGCGTGCGAGATGTCGGCCTGGATGCGCCGCTGCTCGCCGGGGCGGGACGGCGCATGTCGGATGTCGTAGGCGCCCGGTTTGTGGCCGAAAGCACCGGCGGCATAGTTCGCGAGGTCGTTGATCGAGGTCGAACGCCCGCTGCCGAGATTGAAGATGCCGCTAGCGGCCTTGTCGCTCGTAAGTGCGGTAACCCAGCCCTCGACGATGTCGCCGATGTAGACGAAGTCGCGCGTCTGCTTGCCGTCGCCGAAGATAATGATCGGCTCGCCCCGGATCAGGCGTCCGGTGAAGATGCCGAGCACGCCCTGGTAGGGATTGTCGAGGGCCTGTCCCGGACCATAGACGCTGAACATGCGCAGCGACGTCACGCGGAAGTCGAAGCCGAGATCGGGCCGGACGGCCGTGGCGTGCACATAGCGCTCGGCCGCGAATTTGGTGATGCCGTAGTAGGAGTCGGGCTTGCAGGGCTCGCTCTCAGGCGTCGGGACCTTCTCGCAGTCGCCGTACGCCGTCATGGAGCTCGCATAGATGAGCCGTGGCACCCGGTGCTTTACGCATTGCTGAACTACATTCACAGTGCCTTCGGTGTTGGTGCGCAGGTCGCCCACAGGGTTGTCGAATGCCCGGATGATCGAGACCTGACCGGCGAGATGGCAGACCGCATCGAGCTTCTTCGCGAACAGCGGCTCCAGGTCCTCGGGGCGAATGACGTCACCGTGGACGAAATGTGCGCCGGCCGGAACCACGCTCCGTAAGCCGTTGGATTCGTTATCGAGGACGTGGACTTCGTGGCCGTCGGCGAGCAGACGCCGGGTGAGGTGGGAGCCGATGAAGCCCGCCCCCCCAGTGACGAGAATTCTCATAGATGCGGACGCTCCGTGCGGTGCGCAGTGGCCGGTGTAGACGCCGCTCCCTGCTCAACCGCAGATGAA
The DNA here is from genome assembly GCA_023387235.1 of Pseudomonadota bacterium. Taxonomy (GTDB): domain Bacteria; phylum Pseudomonadota; class Alphaproteobacteria; order Rhizobiales; family Hyphomicrobiaceae. Next base: position 46,940 of record JAEWIJ010000136.1, on the reverse strand, counting down.
CCAGCTATGAACAACGCGGCAAGTGCAAAAGTTCCGTCGTTGCACCGTTGCACTTTCGCCTGATGCGCGCCTGCAATACCCACAGACTGCCTTGTGAAACAGCGCTCTATCGCGGCGCGGTCTTCGTTCATCTCCGGTAAGATACGGTCCGGGGTCTGAACCTTTTGGGCTGGTGCTGCGTCTGAGCGGACGGTGGCGCCAGCAGGGTAAGCCTGCGCGGTTGGATAGGGCCGCCGGGTCTGCTTTTACGTGGCTCTAGGAGGATAAATGCGCAGTAAGAGGGTTTTGATCACGGGGGGCGCCGGGTTCGTCGGCTGCAATGCAGCCCGCTACTTCGGGACGCGCAACTGGCGGGTCACCGTGCTGGACGATCTCTCGCGGGATGGCACCGAGCACAATCTCAACTGGCTGCGCGACGGCACCAACTTCGACTTCGAGCGCGTCGATATTCGCGAGCGGGCAGCCGTCGAGCGGGTGCTGACCGAACGGCGCTATGACGCGGTCATCCATCTGGCGGCGCAGGTCGCCGTCACCACATCGGTCACGGATCCGCGCACGGATTTCATGATCAATGCGCTCGGCACCTTCAACCTGCTCGATGCCGTGCGGCGCCACGCGCCGGAAGCCGTCTTCATCTTCGCCTCGACGAACAAGGTCTACGGCAAGATCGAGGGCGCGCGCTATGAGCTCAACGGCAGCCGCTATGCCTATGTCGACCGTCCGCACGGCATCGACGAGGAGCAGGCGCTGGATTTCCTCTCGCCCTATGGCTGCTCGAAGGGCGCCGCAGACCAGTACACGCTCGATTTCGCGCGCATGTATGGGATCCCGGCAACGTCGTTCCGCCAGTCCTGCATCTACGGCACGCGGCAGTTCGGCATCGAGGATCAGGGCTGGGTTGCGTGGTTCACGATCGCCTCGCGTCTGCGCCGCCCGATCACGATCTACGGCGACGGCAAGCAGGTCCGCGACGTGCTCCACGTGGACGGTCTCGTGCGGGCCTACGAGGCGGCCATCATGGCGCCGGACAAAATCAAGGGCCAGGCCTTCAATATCGGCGGCGGCACGAGCCAGCTCCTGTCGCTCGTCGATCTGATCGCCCTGCTCGAGCAGCGCATGGGGCGCAAGATCCCGCTGCGCTACGACGACTGGCGACCGGGCGATCAGCGCGTGTACATCAGCGACGTGCGCAAGCTCGAGCGCGTGCTCGGCTGGAAGCCCGAAATCGACGTCGCCGAGGGCGTGGCGCAGCTCGACAACTGGGTGCGCCTCAACGAGAGCGCGTTCGGCGGCGCAACCGGTACGCCCCCGGCCAAGCCGGCCGCCGCGGTAGCCGAAACGGAGGCGGCGAGCGCAGCCGAATAGAAAAGCGGGCCCGCATCGGCTATTGCTTGCCTCCCGAACTCATGGAGGTGGGCTGATGGGGGCTCCTTTCTTCCGGCGCGCAGCGTTCTGCCTGCTCGTTCCGCTGGCGCTGATGGCCGCGATTGCCGCTGATGCGGAAGCAGCCACACGGCGCGCGTTCATCGTCGGCAATTCCGCCTACCAGTTCACGTCCGTCCTGCCCAATCCCGTGAGCGATGCGCAGGACGTGGCGACGCGGCTCCGCGATCTCGGCTGGGACGTGACCGTGCAGCTCGATGTCTCGCGGGCCGAGATGCTGAAGGCCTTTGCAGCCTTCTCGCGCCAGCTTCAGTCCGACGATACGTCGCTCGTGTACTTCGCCGGTCACGCCCTGCAGATGGGCGGCGAGAACTATCTCGCGCCAGTGGATGCGCGCATCGAAAGCGAAGATGGTGTTAAGCGGCAGTTCGTGCCGCTGAATGCATTCCTCGCCGATCTCTCGCGCCTGTCGCGCACACGCATCGTGATTCTCGATGCCTGCCGCGACAACCCGTTCGCGGAAGGGATCGCCGCTGGCAGCGAGAAGACCCGTTCGGCGGGCACCGCCAAAGGTCTCGCGCGCGTGTATGCGGGCGTCGGCTCCTTCATCGTGTACTCGACGCAGCCGGGCAATGTCGCGCTCGACGGCAGTGGCCGCAATAGCCCCTTCACACGCGCGCTGCTCGAATACATGCCTCTCGCGGGTGCGGACGTGCATGCGGTCATGCGGCGCGTCCGCGCGGCCGTCCAGCAGGAGACGAACGAAGCGCAAGTGCCGTGGGAGAACTCATCGCTCGTCGACGAGGTGGCCTTCGCGGGCACAGGGGCGTCACCGCGGCAGATGGCCGACGCGCCGCCCATGCCAGCGCCGCGCTCCGATCCGCGCGGTATGCCGATGGCGCCGCCCGTGATGGAGAAGTTCCACTACGTCACCGGCCTCGATCCGAAAGGCGACAACTTCCTCGCGTTGCGAACCGGCCCGACGCCGGCCGATGTGCGCATGGCCACCATGGGGCCGGACACCTTGCTGCGCGTGCATGAGAGCCGCGGACCCTGGCGGCGCGTCGAGCTGATCGACGGCACGACCGGCTGGGCGCACAGCAATTGGATCGCATGCTGCCGCACCATGGCCATACCGCGCGCACAGCCGGCCGCGGCGCCAATGCCCCCGCCGCGCGTGACGGTGCCGTCGGCGCCGCCGCCTGCTGCCGGTGGGAGCTGCGACGATCTCTGGTTCCGCCGCAATGCCATCTGGCACAGTTACGGCTACTGCTTCACGACGGCGCGCGCGCGCCAGACCTTCGACACATCGTCCTGTTTCCGCGACCAGCGCGCCGCGCAGGCGGCGATGTCGCCGACAGCCCGCGCCGAGGTCGACAGCCTGCAGGCGCGTGAGCGCGCCATGGGATGCCGGTGAGGGGAGAAGCCAGCATGAGGCCCGACGAGATCATCGCGATGCTCGGGATGCGTCCTCATCCCGAAGGTGGTCATTTCGTCGAGACGTGGCGGCACGCTCAGCCGGACGGTAGTCGCGGCGCGGGAACGGCCATCTATTTTCTGCTGCAGGCTGGCGAGAAGTCGCACTGGCACCGCGTCGATGCGGCCGAGATCTGGCACTGGTATGCCGGCGCGGCCCTCGAGCTGTCGCTCTCGCCGGATGGCGCTGCGATAGATGTCATCATGCTCGGCAACGACCTTCTCACCGGCGCGCGGCCTCAGGTGATCGTGCCGGCGGGCGTATGGCAGAGCGCCGTGAGCACCGGAGCGTGGACACTGATCGGCTGCACGGTGAGCCCGGCCTTCGAGTTCGGCGGTTTCGAGATGGCGCCGCCGGATTGGGCGCCCGGCGCGTGAGGCGTTGTGAGGGACGCCCTACTTCAGCGCCATCTGGCGCGTGACGATGAGCGCCTCGTCGATCGTCTCGGCGTTGAGCGTCGCCTCGCTGTAGCCGGCAGGCGTGAAGGCATAGGCACCGCGGCTCCAGCGCCACGCGCCGCGATAGTGAGGGCCGCGGCGGACGATGATGCCGTCCGGGCTCGCGGCTTCGGCAGCACAACCGGCGGCGGTGAGATCCGCATCGGTGCCGAGTGCTACGAGGAGCTGTTCTTCCATGATGACTGCGGACATGCAGCATCTCCAGAAATAGCGAAAAGCCATCCGGCGACTGCGGAACTCCGCGCCGGTGCTCTTACCGGCGTCTGCATTCCGATCGCGCGCCAGATGCTTCAAATTTGCCGGAATAACACTTTCAATTCCAACATTTACAGAAATTAATATGACCTGCGCGTAAACGCATTCCGTCGCATTCGAGAGATCGGAGTAAGGAGTGGGAAAGGATCGGTGACGGGCTCGAGGCCCGCGCACGGCAGAAGCGCGAGAGTGATCCCCCGCAATGCGATCGTCTAAGCCCTTTCGCCGACCTGGTTGGCCTGGACGGGGCGGTCGAGGGCGCCGAGAACGGTCGCGACGATGCCGGCAGCGCCGAGGCCCGCCTGCTCGTACATGCGCTCGGGCTTGTCGTGGTCGATGAAGACGTCCGGTAGCGCCATGGGGCGGACCTTGAGGCCGCCGTCGAGCAGGCCCGCGGTCGCGAGGAACTGCAGCACGTGGCTGCCGAAGCCGCCGCCCGAGCCTTCCTCGATGGTGATGAGCACCTCGTGGTTGCGCGCGAGGCGGCGCACGAGATCCTCGTCGAGCGGCTTCATGAAGCGCGCGTCGGCAACCGTCGTCGAAAGGCCGAGCGCGGCGAGCTGATCAGCGGCTCTGAGGCTGTCGGCGAGACGTGTGCCGAGCGAGAGAATGGCGACGGCAGAGCCCTCGCGGACGATGCGGCCCTTGCCGATCTCGAGCGGGACGCCGACCTCGGGAAGATCGACGCCGACGCCCTCACCGCGCGGATATCGGAAGGCGCTTGGCCGGTCGTCGATGGCGACGGCGGTTGCGACCATGTGGCGAAGCTCGGCCTCGTCGGCGGCGGCCATGATCACGAAGTCGGGGAGGCAGCCGAGATAGGCGAGGTCGAAGGCGCCGGCGTGCGTCGGCCCGTCCGCCCCGACGAGGCCCGCGCGGTCGAGCGCAAAACGGACGGGAAGCCGCTGGATGGCGACGTCGTGCACGACCTGGTCGTAGGCGCGCTGGAGGAAGGTCGAGTAGATGGCGGCGAACGGCTTGTAGCCCTCGGTCGCGAGGCCGGCGGCGAACGTCACGCCGTGCTGCTCGGCAATGCCGACGTCGAACGTGCGCTCGGGGAATTCCTGCCCGAAGAGGTCGAGGCCGGTGCCGGAGGGCATGGCGGCCGTGACGGCGACGATCTTCGGATCCTTGCGCGCTTCCGCAATGAGGCTGTCGGCGAACACCTTGGTGTAGCCGGGCGCGTTCGGCTTGACCTTCACCTGGTCGCCGGTGATCACGTTGAACTTGTTCACGCCGTGATATTTGTCGTCGGAAGCTTCGGCGGGTGGATAGCCCTTGCCCTTCTTCGTCACGACATGGACGAGGATCGGTCCGTGGTCCGCGTCGCGGACATTCTTGAGCACGGGGAGCAGCACGTTGAGATCGTGCCCGTCGATCGGGCCGACGTAGTAGAAGCCGAGCTCTTCGAAGAGCGTGCCGCCAGTCCAGTAGGTGCGCGTATACTCTTCGGCGCGCGCGGCACGGAGCTCCCACTGCTTGGGAAGACGTTTGGCGAGCTGCTTGATGGCCTCGCGCAGGTGCAGATATGTGCCGCTCGAGGTGATGCGCGCGAGGTAGGTCGAGAGCGCGCCGACCGGCGGCGCGATCGACATGTCGTTGTCGTTGAGGATGACGATGAGGCGCTCGCTGCGGCCGCCGGCGTTGTTCATGGCCTCGTAGGCCATGCCGGCGCTCATGGCGCCATCGCCGATCACGCACACGACGTTGTTCTTGCCCCCGTCGAGATCGCGGGCGACGGCCATGCCGAGACCAGCGGAGATCGAGGTCGAGGAATGCGCGGCGCCGAACGGGTCGTACTCGCTCTCGGCGCGCTTGGTGAAGCCGGAGAGGCCGCCGCCCTGGCGGAGCGTGCGGATGCGGTCGCGGCGGCCGGTGAGGATCTTGTGCGGATAGGCCTGATGGCCGACGTCCCAGATGAGGCGGTCGCGCGGCGTGTCGAACACGTAATGCAGCGCGACGGTCAGCTCGACGACGCCGAGACCGGCGCCGAGATGACCACCCGTCACGGACACCGCGTCGATCGTCTCCGTGCGCAGCTCGTCGGCAAGCTGGCGCAGGTCCTTCTCGGCGAGCGCGCGGAGGTCGCCGGGCGTGCGGACCTTGTCCAGAAGCGGCGTCTTGTTATCGGGATTGGGCATCAAATTTCCAGCTCAGGATCTCGGGCGCTCGGCGCCTCGTTATCACGGTCCGGAGCGTAGCAGAAGCCACGGGCCATACACGAAGAAAAAGCCATCGTACGCCGTGCGCGAGCGTCCGCGATGGCGCCAATGGTCGCAAGGCGCGCCGCGGCGCGCGCTGCGGTGCGGCGTGAGGGTTAAGACCTCAGGATGGTGGTGGAAGAAAGACGCAGATCACGCGCATCTGGCCGTCCCAGCTCTTGCGCATGCAGACGTGCATCCGGTTGTCTCGCGACTCGCGCCGGGTCATCGAGGCGGGCACGATGCCGGTGCCGTGCTTGGAGGTGACGATCAGCGTGTCCCCCTCGCTAAACTCGGCCTGATCGACCGGTGCGCAGTCGAGGCCGCTGCAGCATTCAATGGGGTACCAGTCGTGTGCGCTTGCGGGCGCGGGAACCATCAGAGCCAAGAGAAATGCAAGTCTCAGTCGCATGGTGACCTCGTGGGTTATGCGCTCACCGTGCTCCCTCCCAATGCATCAGCTTTTTCTCGACAGGATTGTCCATCCAACTCAGGCCGGGGATAATTCGTTTCAACCCGGATTCTAGCAGCGGGTTATTCTCGCGCGATTCCGGGTCGGCAAGTACCGTGCGGGCGCTCATCCCCAGGCAATTGCCGCAGGATTTCCGGTCAATGTGCCGGGCGAATGCGCGTGTGACGCTCAGCGCGCGGACGGTGTGTCCGCCGGGCATCAAGTCAGTGCACGCCAATGAGGACGGGCTTCAGGTGTCCTTGTCGGGATCGAGCGGCGCCGTGCCCTTGGGCGTGCCGTCGCCGGCGAAGGTGAGCTTCTCGACCTTGGCCTCGGCCTGCTTGAGGAGCCGGTCGCAGTGCTCCTTCAGCGCCTCGCCGCGCTCGTAAATGCTTATGGACTCTTCGAGTTCCACGTCGCCGCGCTCCAGGCGGCCGACAATGGCCTCGAGCTCCTTCAAGGCGCGCTCGAAGGACATCTCGGCGATGTCAGCGTGCCGGCTCTCGGGCCGCGACTGGGGTTTGGTCGTCTGCATGATGGCTGGTCTCCCGGGCCCGGCGCCGAATGATCACACTATGATCCAGCGTCCATCAGGCCCTTGACGTGAACGGCGACCGACCGGGCGAGGCCGGTCAGATTGTAACCTCCCTCGAGCATCGAGACGAGGCGGCCCTGCGCCTGGCGACGGGCAACCTCTGCCAAAGCCTCGGTCGCCCAGGCAAAATCGCTTTCGACGAGCTGCAGATTGGCCAGCGGGTCGTCGCGATGGGCATCGAACCCTGCGGAAATCAACACGAGGTCCGGGCCGAAGTTCCGCAAGGCGGGCAATATGCGCGATTCCATCGCCTCACGGAACGGCTCGCCGCCATCGCCCGGCCGAAGGGGCGCGTTGAAGACATTGCCGACACCGGTTTCGCCGAGCGCGCCCGTGCCCGGATAGAGCGGCATCTGATGCGTCGAGGCGAAGAATAGATCCTTGTCGCTCCAGAAGATGTCCTGCGTGCCATTGCCGTGATGGACATCGAAGTCGACGACGGCGACGCGCTCGGCGCCGTGCTTCTTGCGCGCGTACATGGCGGCGACGGCCACGTTGTTGAAGATGCAGAAGCCCATGGCGCGCGCCGTCTCGGCATGATGGCCGCACGGACGCACTTGGCAGAAGGCATTCGCGAGCCCGGAGGACTTGTCGAGTACGGCATCGACGGCCCGCAAGCCGGCTCCGACGGCCCTGAGCGCCGCCTCCCACGAGCCGGAGGACAGAAGCGTATCGCCATCGAGGTGCACGGGCCCCTCGCCGGGCTCCGGCCGCGCATCCTTGATGGCGTCGATGTAGCTCTGCGGATGCGCAAGCGCGATCCACTGCTCGACATCGTCGCGCAGAGGCGCCTCCTCGCGGGCGAGCACCGGCGTCTGGAAGATGTCGTGCGCGAGCACCTTGTCGATGGCGCGCATACGATCCGGACGCTCGGGATGACCCGGACCGGTATCGTGCTCGAGGAAGACGGGATGCGTCAGCAGTAGTGTGGTCATGCCGGGAACGGTCTCATGTCGGAGGGGACCAACGCCGGAATCACGTCGTCGGCTTGAAGAACGACGCCGGCAGCAGGATCTTGTTCTCCTGCTTGATGAGGGCGCCGAGTTCACTCGAGCGCTTCACATAGTCGAGCCATTCCGGATCGGCCCACAGCGCGGCGCGCCTAGTCGTGCGGTCGCCGAGGTCCTTGTAGGCCCAGACGTGGACATAGGAGTTCACATCGCCGACCTCGGTGGTCGCGTAGAGGAAGGGCTGGCCGAGATGGCGCGTCTGGGGCTTCAGGCCGTACTGCTCGTACTGGGCAAGATGTGCTTTCACCATGCCGGCCTTGAGATAGTACGTGCGGTGGTCGAAGATCATCGGCGCCTCGCTTACTCTCGATGTGGGTGTGGCCCCAACCTAGAGGCAAGCGCGCCGGGATGGAAGGCGGGCCGGCTATGCGCTCGACGGCGGCGTCTGGGCGTTCTTCGGCCTCGTGGCCATTCCGGGGAACGTCGCGCGGCCGAGGCCCGTTCAATGAACAGGGCAAGAAGGAACTCGCGCCATGGCGGACGTCGCACTGTTCATCACGCACCGTACGAGGCCCGGAGAGCGGGATGCGGTTCGCGCCATCTGGGAGCGCCACATGCAACCCGCAATAGCGGCCAACCCCGGCCATATCCAATATTTCTACTGCTTCGCCGCCAACGATCCCGACGTCATTCGGGTATTTCAGCGCTACGTCGACCGGGAGGCGGCGCAGGCCTTCCTTCGACACCCGTCCTATCAGGCCTATCTCGCCGAGGTCGAAGGACGGCTCGCTGGTCCGCCCGAAGTGGTCGAGGCGGCCGTCATGTGGGTCAAGGCATGATCGTGCGGCGACGGTTCGTGTGGCGTGGCGCGCATGGGCAGCTTATGGTCCGTGCTCGACAGAACGCGATGCGGAGATTGCCCCATGACCTCAGCCCGCCCGAAGGCCGTCCCGACGGTCCTCATCGACAATGAGCGCGTGATCACCACGCGGTGGGATTTCACGCCCGGCGCCGAGACGGGCTGGCATCGTCATGGCCACGACTATGTCGTGCTGCCGGTGACGGGCGGCGCGCTCAAGCTCGAGGAGCCGGGGGGAACGGAGCGGGTCGTGCCGCTCACGAACGGCGTCCCGTACTATCGGGGCGAGGGGGTTGAGCACAATGTGATCAACCCGACGGACCACGACGTCGCGTTCATCGAGGTCGAGATCAAGAAGGGGTAGCTCAGTTGGAGCCACCGCCGCCGCCATCCGCGGCCTTGTCGGAGAAGCTGGTCTTTCCTTCGAAGCCGCTCCTGACCTCGCCGAAGTACTTGGAGTCGTCGCCGGCCATCAGGCTCGGATTGCAATGCGGGGCGCAGTTATAGGTTTCGCGCTTCACGCCGCGATAGAGGCTCACCTGGCTCGTGCCGTCGCGGATGACGACGACCCGCTGGTCCTGGATGACATTGCGGTCGGAATCGAGCGCGATCACGTTCGTGATGCCGAACGTGCGGCCGGTGATCACGAGCAGGTTCGGCGACTGCACCGTCACATCGGCAATGCTCGGGTTGCCGATGATGATGTGCGTCACGGCGCGCGGGAGGCGCAGGAGCTGGGACTGGTCGTACTTGACCACGAGGTCGCCGGCGACGGCAGCCGGTACGAGCGCAACCAGCGCGATAGCCGCAGAGGCGAAGCGGCAGACGGCTTTGGCAAGCATGAGTGACCATCCTCGGCAGGGCGAAGCGGGATATTCCTTGCCGAGTTAGCCACCAATTGGTGAAGGAAAGGCAAACGACCGGTCCGGATCAGGCCTCGATGGGCAGGCGCCGGACAGGCCGGCCTTACATCTTGAGCAGGATCTTGGCGGCGGCGACCTTGCCGGCGGCGAGCTCGGCGAAGGCGGCGCCACCCTCCGCGAGCGGCCGCGCCTCGGTCCAGTCGATGGCGCCGAAGATGCCGGCGGCGAGGCCGGCCAGCGTCTCGCGGAACTCGACAGGCGTGTAGCAGTACGAGCCGATGAACTTTACTTCCTGCAGTGTGAGCTTGCGCACGTCGATACCGCCTTCGGCCGAGCCGAGGCCGATGTGGACGATCGCACCGCCCGGCGCCACGAGGCGTGAGGCTTCCGTGCGCGAGGCGACGCCGCCATAGGCGTCGAGCACGAGGTCCATGGACGAGGCGGCGGGAGCGCCCGAGCCGGCCGGATCGTACGTGCCGAAGCGGCCCTTGGCATCGAGGCGCGTGCGGCGGATGGGGCTCGTCTCGGCGATGAGCACGTTGCGGGCGCCGCGCGATTCGAGCACCTGCGCCACGCAGAGCCCGATGGCGCCGCCGCCGATGACGGCAATGCGCGCGGCGGCAAGCGGCATGGTCAGCGCGCGCTCGCCGAGATTGACGGCGTGATAGCCGACGGCGAGCGGTTCGGTGAGCGCGGCGATGTCGGTCGGAAGATGATCGGGAATGGGGACGAGGTTCTGCTCGGGCGCGCGAACGAGCTCGGCGAATGCGCCGGCGCGCGGCATCATGGACATGATCTGGCGCGTGCGGCAGACGTGGGGCCGTCCGCCCCGGCAGGCATCGCACGTGCCGCAGGTCACGAGCGGATTGAGCGCGACGCGCTTGCCCTTGTAGAGGCCGGAGGTCGCGATGCCGGCCGCTTCGTGACCGAGGATCTGCGGCGGCGGCCGGCGCTCGTCGTGGCCGAGATAGGCGTGCATGTCCGAGCCGCAGATGCCGCAGACGTCGACTTTCACGACGACGTCCTCGTTGGCCTGCGGATCGGGCTCCTCCCGGACGACGAGCGTCTCCGGGCCGGTATAGACCAGCGCTTTCATGGCGTGCCTCCCAAGGCGAGCCGGCGCGCTTCTTGCTTCTTGATCGGCGGGCGCGCCGGTGCAGACGAACCTACAGCTTGAAAGGCACGACCTTCTGCTGCTGCGTGCCGAGCCCTTCGATCGAGAGCTTCATGACGTCGCCGGCCTTGAGGAACACGGGCGGCTTCATGCCGAGGCCGACGCCCGGCGGCGTGCCGGTCGTGATGACATCGCCCGGCTCCAGCACCATGAACTGCGAGACGTAGTGCAGAATGAAGTCGCACTTGAAGATCATCGTGCTCGTCGAACCGTTCTGCGTACGCTTGCCGTTGAGGTCGAGCGACATGGGCAGGCTGTTCACGTCCTTGACCTCGTCGGCGGTCACGAGCCAGGGGCCGAGCGGGCCGAACGTCTCGGCGCACTTGCCTTTCATCCACTGGCCGCCGCGTTCGAGCTGGAAGTGACGCTCGGAGATGTCGTTGCAGATGGTGTAGCCGGCGATGTGGCTCGCGGCGTCCTTGAGGTCGACATAGCGGGCGCGCTTGCCGACGACGAAGGCGATCTCGAGCTCCCAGTCGAGCTTCTGGGAATCGCGCGGGATCATGACGTCGTCATTGGGGCCGCAGATGCAGTTCGTGAGCTTGTAGAAAATGATCGGCTCGGCGGGGATGGGCTGGCCGGCCTCCTTGGCGTGATCGGCGTAGTTGAGGCCGATCGCGACGAAGTTTCTCACATTGCCGATCGGAGCGCCGAGGCGTGCACTGGCGGGAGCAGCGGGGAGCGAAGCCGGATCGATCGCGCGCAGCTTAGCGAGGCTCGCATCGCTGAGCGTGCTGCCGTCGATGTCCTTCACGTGGGCCGAGAGATCGCGGATCGTGCCGTCGGGACCGACAAGACCGGGCTTCTCGGCGCCGGGCGCACCGAAGCGAACGAGCTTCATGGGGCATCACTCCTCTGAGGGATTTTCTTGGGTTCCGCATGCGTAGGGCGCCGTCGGGGCCCTGTCCAGAGGCATTGCCTCATGCTGGCAAGCCTGCTCAGATGCGCCAAATGCCATTCCCGAGCGAGGAGACGCCATCATGAAGAACCCCTTCGATCTCAAGGGTCAAGTCGCGCTGATCACCGGTTCGAGCCGTGGCATCGGCCGCTCGATCGCCGAGATCATGGCTGCGATGGGGGCCAAGGTCGTGGTCTCCAGCCGCAAGGCCGATGCGTGCGAGGCCGTGGCGTCGGCAATCCGCAAGGACGGCGGCGAGGCGCATGTCATTCCGTGCAACATCGGACGGCGCGAAGAGGTCGATGCGCTCGTCAAAGGCACGCTCGACAAGTACGGCAAGATCGATGCGCTCGTGTGCAATGCGGCGGTGAACCCGTACTACGGCCCGCTCGGCGGCATCTCCGACGATCAGTTCGACAAGATCATGGCGACCAATATCAAGTCGAACCTCTGGCTCGCCAATCTCACCATTCCCGGTATGGCGGAGCGTGGCGGCGGCACGGTCACGATCATCTCTTCGATCGGCGGCATTCGTGGATCGAATATCCTCGGCGCTTACGGAATATCGAAGGCGGCTGACTTTGCGCTGGCGCGCGCCCTCGCCGTCGAGTGGGGGCCGAAGAACGTGCGCGTGAACTGCATCGCGCCGGGCCTCGTGAAGACCGACTTCGCCAAGGCGCTCTGGGAGGACGAGGCGAACCTCGAGAAGCGCCTCGTCACGACGCCACTCCGGCGCATCGGCGAGCCCGACGACATCGGCGGCATCGCCGCCTTCCTTGCCGGGCCGGCCGGCGCCTTCATCACGGGCCAGGTGATCGTCGCCGATGGCGGTGTGACCATCGGATCGTAGGCGTGAGCCCCCGGCGCTGGACAAGCGCCCCCCAGCGGGTCACTCTCAGGACCGACAATAATCCGTCGTGCGGCCAACGTGCCGCCTAACGATTTCGCGGATGCGTGCCCGGCTTCCGGGCAAGCACCCGAAAATCGAAGAAAAAAGCCCGCGAAAGCGGGGTATTCAAAGGGAGGACCATCATGACCCTTCGCCGGGCACTCGTTGCTATTGCCGCTGCTGCACTGCTACCTGCCGTTTTTGCGCAGGCCGCGCCGCTCCTCGCGCAGACCTATCCCGTAAAGCCGATCACGCTGATCGTGCCGTGGCCGGCAGGCGGCTCGACGGACATCTCAATGCGCGCCATTGCCAAGGGTGCCGAGAAGCATCTCGGGCAGCCGATCATCATCGACAACAAGGGCGGCGCCTCGGGCACGCTCGGTCCAGCGACGATGGCGGCGACGGCGAAGCCCGACGGCTACACGATCTCGCAGATCCCGATCACCGTCTTCCGCCTGCCGCTCATGAAGAACCAGAAGGTCACGTGGAATCCCGACACGGACTTCACCTATATCGTCCACCTGACCGGCTACGCGTTCGCCGTCGGCGTCAGAGGCGAAAGCCCGTTCAAGAAGTGGCAGGACGTGATCGATTTCGCGAAGGCCAATCCGGGCAAGGTGTCCTACGGCACGCCCGGCGCCGGTACCTCGCTTCACATAGGCATGGAGCTGATCGCCGGACAGGCCGGCATCCAGCTCACGCATGTACCGTTCAAGGGGGATGGCGAGCAGCGCGCCGCCGTGCTCGGCGGGCACATCGACATGGCGGTCGGCGGTAGCGGCCTCGTGCCTTTCGTCGGCGACGGCACCATGCGTGCGCTCATGATCTGGACCAGGGAGCGCGCCAAGGCGTGGCCGGACGTGCCGACGCTCAAGGATCTCGGCTATCCGTGGGTCTTCGACAGCCCGTTCGGCATCGCAGGGCCGAAGGGCATGGACCCCAAGCACGTCCAGGTGCTGCACGACGCCTTCAAGAAGTCGCTCGAGGATCCGGAGACGCTCGCCGTACTCGACAAGTTCTTCATGACCCCGAACTACGCGGATCAGAAGGGTTACCTCGAAATCATCAAGCAAACCACGGCTTACGAGAAGCAGGCGCTGGAGCGAATTGGGCTTGCCAAGTAGTGATGGGATGAGGCATTGGGGCCTGATCACGTTTTCGAGAGCCGCTGCAATAGGCAGGCTAATCTCGCCGGCGTCAAAACAAGCCATAACTGGAGGAAACGAATGAGACTTGGGAATATTGTCACAGCTTCGCTGGCGGCAATTGCCGTGGCGGCCGCCGCGTCGGCTGCAATGGCGCAGAGCTATCCGACGAAGCCGATCACGATGATCGTGCCGTGGCCTGCGGGCGGCTCGACGGACATCGCCATGCGCGCGATCGCGGAAGCCGCGTCCAAGCATCTTGGCCAGCCGATCGTGACCGACAACAAGGCCGGCGCTTCTGGCACGCTCGGTCCGGCGACGATGGCGGCGACGGCGAAACCCGACGGCTACACGATCGCGCAGATCCCGATCACGGTCATGCGCCTGCCGCTCATGCAGAAAGTGAGCTGGGATGCCGAGAAGAGCTTCACGTACATCGTGCATCTGACGGGCTACACGTTCGGCATCACGACCAAGGCCGACAGCCAGTTCAAGACCTGGAAGGACGTCGTCGAGTTTGCGAAGGCGAATCCGGGCAAGGTGACGTACGCGACGCCGGGCTCGGGCACGTCGCTGCATATCGGCATGGAGCAGATCGCCGATGCGGCCGGCATCAAGCTGACGCAGGTGCCATTCAAGGGTGGCGCCGAGACGAATGCTGCGGTACTCGGCGGGCACACCACGCTGCAGGCAGACTCGACGGCATGGAAGCCTCTGGTCGATGCCGGCCAGACGCGTCTGCTCGCCATTTGGACGGCTGAGCGCAGCAAGAACTGGCCGGATGCGCCCACGCTCAAGGATCTGGGCTATCCCTTCGTCTTCGACAGCCCGTTCGGTATCGCCGGGCCCAAGGGCATGGACCCGAAGATCGTGCAGGTGCTGCATGATGCCTTCAAGAAAGGGCTCGAGGATCCGGCCGTGATCGCGACACTTCAGAAGTACGACATGGTTCCGCGGTACATGAACACCAAGGACTATGAGCAGGCCGTGCGCGACGTGATCAAGCAGGAGACCGCGGCGCTCGGCAAGATCGGCCTTCTCAAGAAGGATTGAGGCGCCGCGTCGCGAAGTCGACGGACGCGTGTCCCCTCTGCCCGTCCTTACGGGGAGAGGGTTAGGGTGAGGGGCGGCGGCATACGCCAAGGTCGAGCAAGCAGCCGCCCCTCATCCCGACCTTCTCCCCGTAAACGGGGAGAAGGGGAAAAAAAGCGTGCAGGCCTGCAACGAGGCACAGCACAAGAAAAGAAGTACGGGAGGCGACCATTCCATTGTTGCGGAACGCTCAGATGTGGGGCGGCCTGTTCTGGCTCGCCTTCGGCGCCTTCATCGCCTACCAGGGCTATGAGCTCGGTCTCGGGGAAACGCGTGAGCCGGGCTCCGGCTTCGCGATTTTCTGGATCGGGCTGCTGATGGTTGCCTTCGCCGCGTCGGTCACCTTCGGCGCCCTCAAGAACGGCAGCGAGGATATCGCCACGTTGTGGCAGGGCACGCGCTGGGCGAAAGTCCTGCTGATCATCCTGCTCCTTCTGATCTTCGGCTTCCTGTTCGAGCGCATCGGCTTCGTCATCTGCTCGCTCGTGCTGCTGCTCGTGCTCATGCGCGTCGTCGATCCCGTGCCGTGGCCGACCGCGCTGATCGTCTCGTTCGGCGCAACCTTCGGCATCTGGTACATGATGAACAAGCTGCTGCTGATCCAGCTTCCCAATGGGTGGCTGAGCCCGTGGCTCGGCTGAGGAGCGACCCATGGAGATACTCTCGGCGCTCGGCCACGGCTTCGCGGTAGCGCTGCAGCCCGTCAACCTGATGGCCTGCTTCTTCGGCGTGTTCATCGGCACGCTGGTCGGCGTGTTGCCCGGCATCGGCCCGGTGTCGGCCATGGCGCTCCTGCTGCCGGTGACGCTTTCGAGCACGCCCGAAGCCGGCATCATCATGATGGCCGGCATCTACTACGGCTCGATGTACGGCGGCTCCACGACCTCGATCCTCGTCAACATTCCGGGCGAGGCGGCGTCCGTCATCACCTGCCTCGACGGCCACCAGATGGCGAAGAACGGCCGCGCGGGACCGGCGCTCGGCATTGCCGCCATGGGCTCCTTCGTCGCCGGCACGTTCGCGATCATCGCGCTGATGCTGGTCGCGCCCATGCTCGCCCGTTTCGCGATCGCGTTCGGGCCGCCGGAATACTTCAGCCTGATGGTGCTCGGCCTCACGGTGCTCGCCTTCCTCACGCAGGGCTCGATGGCCAAGTCGCTGCTCATGGCGTGTGTCGGCGTGACGCTCGGTCTCGTCGGCATCGACCAGATCACGGCGGCGCCGCGCCTGACGTTCGACCGGCTCGAGCTGATCGACGGCGTCGGCCTCGTTCCCGTCGTCATGGGCCTTTTCGGCATCGCCGAGATTCTCGCCAATATCGAGCGGAGCGTGCAGCGCGAGGTCGTCTCCGCGCGTATCGGCAGCCTCTGGCCGACGGCGCAGGACTGGGTCTATTCGCGATGGGCGATCGTGCGCGGCACCGTGCTCGGGTTCTTGCTCGGCGTCCTGCCGGGCGGCGGCGCGGTCATTTCGTCGTTCGCCTCCTATGCGCTCGAGCGCCGGCTCTCGAAGCGACCGGAGATGTTCGGCAAGGGCGCAATCGAGGGCGTTGCGGGGCCGGAAGCGGCGAACAACTCGGCGGCGGGCGGCGCCTTCATTCCGCTGCTGACGCTCGGCATTCCGCCGAATGTCGTCATGGCGCTCCTGCTCGGCGCGTTCATCATCCACGGCATCCAGCCGGGCCCGCTGCTCATCACGCAGAATCCCGGCATCTTCTGGGGCATCGTCGCCAGCATGTACATCGGCAACATCATGCTGCTGATTCTGAACATGCCGCTGATCGGCATCTGGGTTCAGGTGCTGAAGGTGCCCTACAAGCTGCTCTTCCCACTGATCCTGATGTTCTGCATCGTCGGCGTGTTCAGCTCCGGTAGCGCCGTATTCGACGTGTTCGTGATGACGGTCTTCGGACTCGTCGGCTACCTCATGCGCAAGTTCGGCTATGAGCCGGCGCCGCTGGTGCTGGCTTTCGTGCTCGGGCCGATGGTCGAGAACAACATGCGGAAATCGTTGATCCTCTCGCAGGGCGATTTCTCGATCTTCGTCGAGCGGCCGATCTCGCTCGCGTGCCTGGTGCTCGCTGCCGCTATGATGATCATGCCGCTGCTGCCTGCGCTCCGCGCGAAGCGCGACGCCGTCGCGCTCGATCAGGAGTAGGGTAGGGAGGCCTCTTCCCAGCAGGCGGCTCTTGGCGCAACATATCGCCATGGCCGCCCTCGCCATGGCACCACGTCGGTGAGGGACACCTCTTTCCAGCAGGCGGCTCTTGGCGCAACATATCGCCATGGCCGCCCTCGCCATGGCACCACGTCGGTGAGGGACACCTCTGTCCAGCAGGCGAGGGCAAGAAAACAATGCGCGTCAGCGTTATCCAGACCAATTCCATGCACGACAAGGCGCGCAATATCGCCCAGGCGATGGATCTCATGACGCGCGCCGTCGAGACCGACCGGCCCGACGTGCTGGTGCTGCCGGAGGTGTGGAACTGGCGCGGCGGTACCACGGCCGTGAAGCTCGCCAATGCCGACCGCATCCCGGGTGGGGAGGCCTACGAGGCCCTGCAGTCCTTCGCCCGCACACACAAGGTGTGGGTGCA
This sequence comes from Pseudomonadota bacterium, assembly GCA_023387235.1. Taxonomy (GTDB): domain Bacteria; phylum Pseudomonadota; class Alphaproteobacteria; order Rhizobiales; family Hyphomicrobiaceae. Next base: position 29,654 of record JAEWIJ010000136.1, on the reverse strand, counting down.
TGGCGGCAGCATGATCGAGCACATTCCGGGCGGCAGTCAGGTCTACAACACGACCTGCGTCTTCGACCGCACCGGCCGCGAGGTCGCGCGCTACCGCAAGATCCACATGTTCGACATCACCGCGCCCGACGGCACGCCCTACAACGAAAGCGCGACCGTGAAGGCCGGCGAGGGCGTCGTGCTCTACGACCTCGAGGGTTTCAAGGTCGGCTGCACAATCTGCTACGACATGCGCTTCGCCGAGCTCTATCTCGCGCTCGCCAAGGAGGGCGCCGACATCATCATGGTGCCGTCCTCCTTCACGCTGCAGACGGGGAAGGACCACTGGGAGGTGCTGCTGCGCGCGCGCGCCATCGAGACGCAGACGTACATCGTGGCGCCCGGGCAGTACGGTCCGTTCGTCGATGGCGCCGGCGCGACGCGGCTCTCGTACGGTCACAGCCTCATTGCTGATCCCTGGGGGCACGTCATTGCCAAGGTGTCGGACGGCATCGGCTATGCGACGGCGAACATCGAGCGCGATCAGATCACGCGCGTGCGCGGCCTCATTCCCGTCGCGAGCCATCGGCGGCTTTAGTTCCGCGCAGGCGATTGTTGCGCCGCTGCACCGGCGGCGCGCGCCATGACGCGGCAGACTCGCGCGTTAACCTTTTGTTAACCGCATCAGCAGTCAGATCAAAACTGTCAGACCGCCGGAATTTCCGGCCGTGCCGCGTATCTCACAAGAGCGCCCTCGGTTGGAGACGAGCCATGGCGATGATACTGGCCTTTCCCGAAATGCAGGCACCTGCGCGCCGCCGCCCGTCGCGCCGCGTCCAATCCTCGGCCGAAGTGATCCTTTTTCCAGGCGTGCGCTACGAGCGCTGGGAGGAGGCGCAGGCCGAGCGCGAGCCAATGCGCGGCATGGTCGTTCGCGACCGCCTGCAGCTCATCGAGTAGGGCCGAGCGCCCGGCTCCACACTTGAGGCGCGCGGTGTGCCAACCGTGCCCTTGCCTCGTCCGCCGATCCAGGCCAGATACGGTCATGGCCGGCCTCAGGTCGGCTTCCGGACCACGCGTCTCGGGCGCCTCGGCAAGGAGACCGATCGATGACCGATGAACCCGTCGTCGCGCAGCTCGGCCCCTATCAGGTGGAGCTCGAAGAAGGCCGCGCCTACTTGTGGTGCCGGTGCGGACGCTCGTCCCGCCAGCCGTTCTGCGATACCGCCGGTCACAAGGGGACGTCGTTCCTGCCCCTACGCTTCGTCGCGGACAGCTCCGGCACGTTCAATCTCTGCGGCTGCAAGAGCACGGACGACGCGCCCTTCTGCGACGGCACGCACAATATGCTCTGAGGCGGACGCCCGCCTGATGTGACGGGGGTGGCACAGGATGCCCGGAGAATGGGCGTTCGCGGCCGAGTTGCAATGCAAGCGCGCTTTACACCGCTGCGCCTTCCGCCCACACTTCCGGTCCAGCCCTGGGGACGAGCCGATTTTCCTGGAGAAAACTACAGCCGGAGCGATACCGGCAGATCGAATCGTCTCCCATGGCGTGACCGTCAGGGCGCCGGCGCGCGTCCAGCCGAGCTGATAAGGGAACGATCGTGGAATACTTTCTCCAGCAGATCATCAACGGTATCACGCTCGGCTCGATCTACGGCCTGATCGCCATCGGCTACACGATGGTCTTCGGCATCATTGGCATGATCAACTTCGCCCATGGCGACCTCTTCATGGTCTCCACGTTCATCGCGCTCATCTTCTTCCTGCTGATGACCGTGGTGCTCGGCGTCGGTTCGGTTGCGATGGCCCTTCTGGTGGTGCTGTTCGCCGCCATGTTCCTGACCTCGCTCTGGAGCTGGGCCATCGAGCGCGTGGCTTATCGGCCCTTGCGGGGCTCGTTCCGCCTCGCGCCGCTGATCTCGGCAATCGGCATGTCGATCTTCCTCATGAACCTCGTGCAGCTTGCCCAGGGGCCGCGCAACAAGCCGATCGCGCCGATGCTGAATGATGTCATCACGCTCAAGGAGGGTGCAGCCTACGCCGTCACGATCTCGTACAAGCAGATGATCATCATGCTGGTGACGGCGGCGCTGCTCACGGTCTTCTGGTGGGTGGTGCAGTACACGCCGCTCGGCCGCGCGCAGCGTGCCTGCGAGCAGGACCGGCGCATGGCGGCGCTTCTCGGCATCAACGTCGACCGCACGATCTCGATCACGTTCATCATGGGCGGCGCACTCGCCGCCGTCGCCGGCGTGCTCTATCTCATCTACTACGGCGTCGTGAATTTCGCCGACGGTTTCGTGCCCGGCATCAAGGCCTTCACGGCGGCCGTGCTCGGCGGCATCGGCTCACTGCCCGGCGCCGTGCTCGGCGGGCTCCTCATCGGCCTCATCGAGGCGCTCTGGTCGGCCTACTTCTCGATCGACTACAAGGATGTCGCGGTCTTCTCGATCCTCGCCATCACGCTCATCTTCATGCCCTCGGGGCTGCTCGGCAAACCCGAAGTCGAGAAGGTGTGAACGCCATGGCCGAGGAAGAGCATCAGCGGGTCGGAGTTCTCGGCGCGGCGCGCGATGCGGTGAAGACGGCGCTGCTGGCGCTCGGCCTCTCGGTTCCGATCGTGCTCCTGCGCACGGACCAGGACTTCTCGAACCAGCTCATTCTCGAGCCGCGGGTCGGCCTCACGCTCACGCTCGTTGCGATCGCCTTCGTCGCCCGCTTCGTGTGGCTGCTCATCGCCGACTGGTACAAGAGCCGGCCAGCACGTGCCGCGTCCGTGCCGATCCTCGCCGGCATGAGCGTCAGCGCCGAGGCTGCGCGCCGCTTCGCCGTCGGCGGGCTCATCTTTCTCTTCGCCTATCCTGCGCTCGCACTGGCGCTGGTCGGTCCCGCCGGCTCGATCAAATGGATCGACAACTTCGGCATTCAGATCCTCATCTACGTCATGCTCGGATGGGGACTGAACATCGTCGTCGGGCTCGCGGGCCTGCTCGATCTCGGCTATGTCGCGTTCTATGCCGTCGGCGCGTATTCCTACGCGTTGCTGGCCGCGAACGACGTCGTCAAGGATTTCATGGCCGAGCTGATCGGCCCGTCATTCTGGCCGGCGTGGGCCTTCTGGATCTGCCTTCCCGTCGCCGGCATCCTCGCTGCCTTCTGGGGCATCATCCTCGGTTTTCCGGTGCTGCGGCTGCGCGGTGACTATCTCGCCATCGTCACGCTCGCCTTCGGCGAGATCATCCGCATGGTCCTTATCAACTGGGTCGACGTGACAGGTGGATACGCCGGCATTTCCGGCATTCCGCGACCGAGCTTCTTCGGCTTGCCGTTTACGGCGTCGGAGAACGGCTTTGCGGCAACCTTCGGTATCGAGTTCACGCCGCTCCACCGCACGATCTTTCTTTTCTACGTGATCCTCGTGCTGGCACTGCTCACGAACGTGGTGACGCTTCGCCTGCGCCGCCTGCCGGTCGGGCGCGCCTGGGAGGCACTGCGCGAGGACGAGATCGCCTGCCGCTCGCTCGGCATCAACACGACCAATACCAAGCTCACGGCCTTCGCCATCGGCGCCGGCTTCGGCGGTTTCGCCGGCGCGTTCTTCGCGGCGCGGCAGAACTTCATCAGCCCCGAGTCCTTCACGTTTCTCGAAAGCGCGGTCATCCTCGCGATCGTCGTGCTCGGCGGCATGGGCAGCCAGATCGGCGTCGCGATCGCGGCGATCGTGATGATCGGCGGCACCGAGCTGCTGCGCGAGCTCGACTGGCTGAAGCACATTTTCGGCGCTGACTTCGACCCGACGCAGTACCGGATGCTGCTATTCGGCCTTGCCATGGTGATGATCATGATCTGGCGGCCGCGCGGCCTCATCGCCAATCGCCAGCCGACGCTGTTCCTGACGTCGCGCCGCGCGATCTCCGCCGATCTCGTCAAGGAGGGCCACGGCTGATGCGCTGGGAGACGGCGCCGCTTCTCGAGATCGAGCATCTGACCATGCGGTTCGGCGGTCTCGTTGCCGTCAACGACGTGTCGTTCGGTGCCGGGCGCGGCGACATCACCGCCATCATCGGCCCGAACGGCGCCGGCAAGACGACGGTCTTCAACTGCATCACGGGTTTCTACAAGCCGACCTCGGGGCGCATGGTCATGAGCCACGCCGGGAACGCGCTCTCCGATGACGTGGCGGCCCTGACGCGGAGCGATGCGCGCTACGTTTCGAGCGGTACGAATCCACTGTTCCTGCTGGAGCGCATGCCCGACTACGAGATCGCGGCCAAGGCGCGGGTCGCGCGCACCTTCCAGAACATCCGCCTCTTCACGGGCATGACGGCGCTCGAGAACCTCGTCGTCGCGCAGCACAACACGCTGATGGACGCCTCGGGCTGGACGGTGCTCGGCCTCGTCGGCCTGCCGCGCTACGCACGCGCCGAGAAGGCGGCGATCGAGCGCGCGCGCTATTGGCTCGATCTCATCGGGCTGACCGCGCGCGCCGACGATCCCGCGGGCAGCCTGCCCTATGGCGACCAGCGCCGTCTCGAGATCGTGCGCGCCATGTGCAGCGATCCGCTACTGCTCTGTCTCGACGAGCCGGCCGCGGGCCTCAATCCGCGCGAGAGCGGCGAGCTCAGCAAGCTCTTGAAGACCATCCAGCGCGAGCACGGCACGTCGATCCTGCTCATCGAGCACGACATGTCCGTCGTCATGGAGATTTCCGACCACGTGATCGTGCTGGAATACGGCATCAAGATCTCGGATGGCTCGCCGGACCACGTGCGCAACGATCCCAAGGTGATCGCCGCATATCTCGGCGTCGAGGATGACGAGGTGGCGGCTGTCGAGCGGGGAGAGCTGCCATGAGCGCGGCCCTTCTCCGCGTCAGCGGCGTCAAGAGCTACTACGGCAGCATCATGGCGCTGAAGGGCGTCGATATCGAGATCGCGGAAGGCGAGATCGTGTCGCTGATCGGCGCCAATGGCGCCGGCAAGTCGACGCTCATGATGACCATCTGCGGCAATCCGCGGGCGCGCGAGGGCACGATCAGCTTCGCCGGCCAGGACATCACGCGGCTCGAGACCCACGAGATCGCGCGACTCAGGATCGCGCAGTCGCCGGAAGGCCGGCGCATCTTCGGGCGCATGACGGTGCTGGAAAACCTCCAGATGGGCGCCGAGATCGATCGCGCGAGGCATTTCGAGGAGGATCTCGCGCGCGTGACCGAGCTTTTTCCCCGGCTCAAGGAGCGCCTTGCGCAGCGCGGCGGCACGCTTTCGGGCGGCGAGCAGCAGATGCTGGCGATCGCGCGCGCGCTCATGAGCCGGCCGCGTCTCCTCATGCTCGATGAGCCCTCGCTGGGCCTTGCCCCCATCATCGTGCGGCAGATCTTCGATGCCATCCGCGAGCTCAATCGGCGCGAGGGCATGACGATCTTCCTCGTCGAGCAGAACGCCTATCACGCGTTGAAGCTCGCGCACCGCGGCTACGTGATGGTCAACGGCCTCATCACCATGCAGGGAAGCGGCACCGAGCTGCTGGAGCGTCCCGACATCCGCGCGGCCTACCTCGAAGGCGGGCGTCACTAGGTTCTTGGAGAGAGACGATGCCCGACTGGCTCTACGATGCAGGCCCGAACGGTGACTGGGTCTTCCTGCTCGTGACCGTCATCATGGGCGGGATGGCCGCGTACGCGACGGGCGGCGCCATCGCCGCGACGTGGCGGCCGCGCTGGCAGCTCGTCGCCTATGGCCTTCTCATTGCCGCCGCCGTCCGCTTCATCCACTATGCGCTCTTCCACGAGCCCTTCATCGCGCCGCGCAGCTATGTGGTTGATCTCGTTGTGCTGATCGCTGCGGCGGTGTTCGGCTTCCGCGTCACGCGCTCGCGCCAGATGCGCGAGCAGTACGACTGGCTGGCGCCCGGCACGGCCGAGCCTACATTGCGCCGCGGTGATCGTTGAGCGTCTTCCGGGCCGCCCAAACCTTGGTCTTGGGACCTGTGGATTGGGCGTGACTTTGCCCAACTTTCGGGGAATGCTCGATCCACGGGTGTGGGCTTCCGCGCCGGTGCGGCCAGGTGCCGTCAGATCCGCAGGTTTTCAGCAGCCAGTAGGCTAAAAGGGAGAGCGTTGATGAAAAAGCTCATGTGGTCGGGGGTGGCCGTTGCGGCGCTGCTCGCGATGACGGGTGTTGCGAGTGCGCAGGTGAAGATCGGGCTTGGGGGCCCGCTGACGGGTGCCAACGCCACGTTCGGCGCCCAGCTCAAGCGCGGCGCCGAGCAGGCCGTTGCCGACATCAATGCCAAGGGTGGCATGAATGGCCAGAAGATCGAGCTGGTCTTCGGCGATGATCGCGCTGATCCGAAGGAAGGTGTGTCGGTCGCCAACAAGTTCATCGGCGATGGCGTGCGGCTGGTCGCCGGCCATTTCAACTCGGGCGTCTCGATCCCTGCGTCGGAGGTCTACGCCGAGAACGGCGCGCTCATGTTCTCCCCGGGCTCGACCAACCCGCGCCTGACCGAGCGCAAGCTCTGGAACACGTTCCGCATGTGCGGTCGTGACGACCAGCAGGGCGCAGTCGCGGGTGCCTATCTGCTCAAGAACTACAAGGGCAAGAAGATCGCGATCGTCCACGACAAAACGACGTACGGCAAAGGCCTCGCCGACGAGACCAAGAAGGCCATGAACGCAGGTGGCCTCAAAGAGGTTCTCTACGAGGGCGTGAACATCGGCGAGAAGGATTTCTCGGCGCTGGCGTCCAAGATCAAGGTGTCGGGTGCCGATCTCGTGTACTGGGGCGGGCTGCACACCGAAGGCGGCCTCATCGTGCGCCAGATGCGCGACCAGGGTGTGAAGGCGCCGCTGATGTCCGGTGACGGCATCGCGACCGACGAGTTCGCAGCGATCGGTGGTCCCGGCGTCGAAGGAACGCTCATGACCTTTGCGCCCGATCCGCAGCGTCGCAAGGAGGCAGCCGACGTCGTGAAGAAGTTCCTCGCAGCGAACTTCAAGCCCGAGGCCTATACGCTCTATGCGTACGCGGTGGTCCAGGTGATCGCTTCGGCCGCCAATCAGGCCAAGTCGAACGATCCCAAGAAAATCGCCGAGACCATTCGCGCCGGCAAGCCGTTCGCGACCGTCCTCGGCTCGCGCGCCTTCGACAAGAAGGGCGACGTCACGGTGCCCGACTACACGATGTACACATGGAAGAAGGTCGAGGGCGACAAGATCACCTACGTGCAGAACTGAGCGCGTGCGTGTGACGCCACACGTCGAGAGGACGACCGAAAGGCAGCCCGAGCGGCTGCCTTTCGGCTTTTTGGCCCTTCGATGCCTCGCAGGCGCGCTGACGGCGGTTGCGATGCTCTCCGGTACGCCAAGGCACGCGCGAGCCGGCGAAGGCGAGCTCGTCGTTATGGCGGTCGACTCGAGCCGCGACCCCGCGCCCGACGACCGGGGCCAGAAAGCGCCGGCACGCCCCGTGAGTGAGGGCGTCGAGGAAGCGGCGCGCGTGCTCAATGTGCGGGGCGGTATTCTCGGCCGGCACGTGCGCGTCGTCGATGCAAACGACCAGTGTGAAGGCAATGAAGCGGCGGCCGTCGCCGCCCGCGCCGTCGCTCAGGGTGTCGACGTGGTGATCGGGCACGTCTGTCCGAGCGGTGCCATCCGCGCAGCCGAGATCTATGCCGCGGCCGGCATCATCATGATCGCGACCGGACCGCGCCATCCGCGCCTTACGGGGCCCGCTGGCCGTCGCGGCATCCATCGCCTCGCCGGTCGCGATGATCGGCAGGCCGACAGCATCGCGGCGCTGATTGCATTGTCGTTCCCGTCGGCACGCGTCGCCATCGTCCATGACCGCAGTCTCCAGGGGCGCGGCATGGCGGAGGAAATCCGCCGCAGCGCCGTCGAGGCGAACGTGACGCCGGTTCTGGTTGCGACGTACGTGTCCGGCACGAAGGATCACGCTAAGCTCGTCGCCGAGCTGGCCGCGGCAAAAGCCGATCTCGTGGTTTTTCCTGGCCAGCCTTTCGAGGCCTCGATGATCCTCGATCAGGCGAAGCGCGCCGGCACTCGGATCATGACGACCATCGGCACGGACATCCTCGCGGCCGATGTGCCACCGAGGCGACTGCTCGCCGCCGTCGACACGTTCCTCGTCATGCTGCCATGGCCGGGCAGCGGCGCGGACGGGCACAAGAGCGCGAATGAAAACGGCACGCGTGATCTCGCGGGCGCGGCGGTCGAAGCGTGGGCCATCGCGCTCGCCGAAGCCGGCGGTGCGATGCCCGAGCGCGTTGCGGAAGCTCTCAGGGAGCGGCCGCACGCGACCCGGCTCGGTGCCATACGCTTCGATGCGAAGGGTGACGCCGTCGTGCCGTCGTACGTGCCGCACGTATGGCGTGACAACGGATGGCGGGCGTGGCGCTGACCGCACCACGCCGACTGCCGATCAATCGTCCTGCTCTTTCTTGATCAGCTGGAAATTGCGGTCGAACTCGAAGTCCCACTCGCGCCCGTCCGCGCAGCGCGCATCGTCGACCTCGAACTTGCCGTCGTCGAATTCCATCTCGCCGCCGGTGCACCCTTCGGCTTTGAGAAGATCGGTGAGCTTGGCGCGCTCCTCGTCGGTGACGGGGCGGTCGGCCCATGCCGGGCCGGTCATGAGTGAGGTCACTGCAAATGCAAACAGAAGTCGGCGCATTCTGATCTCCGAAAAGAGGGGCCACGAGGCGCACCAAAGGTGCACTTCGTGAACAACGCGCGGGCGCGCGCTCTATTCCCCTGGACGGATCAAAATTCCGTGCTTGCGCTCAGTGAAGCAAGCCCGCGACGGTCTCGGCGACCATGGCGCTGCCGGCCGGTTTGGCCACGATCGGTGCATTGGGCCAAGTCGCGGCAAACTCGGTCGGATCGAACTTCGTGTAGAACATGAAGGGAATGCCGAGGTGCTCGAGACGCCGGCAAACGGCCGCCGTCGTGTCGCTGCCGAGGCGGAGATTGATGACAGCCGCCGAAAGCGCCGGATATTCCGCAAGATAGAGCGCGTCGCGGAGCTGATCCGCGGCGAAGACTTTGGCGCCGGCTTGGGTGAACTCGCTCTCGAGCTCGCGGGCGACCTTCGGTTCGTGCTCGACGACCAGGATGGACTGGCCCTTCAAACGCATGTTCATCGCAGTACCCCTGTTCGATGCAGCCGCGTTCGTACTTCACAGCTAGCGAGACCACACAACCGAGAGTCAACCCGGTTGGCGTGCGGTGCACGCGTTTCGTTGTGAGGATGCCTATCCGACTTAGATGTCCTCAATGCGACGATAAGGGGTAAAAACAATGCCTTGCCATTGGATTGAGCTGGTGCGCCGCAACAATCGCCGCGGCGTGGGAAGCGCGAAGTTTCCGTGGACGCGCCAACTTTACGAAAATGTGATGCGGCCGAAGCGTTGATCGAGGCCTCGAAGCGGCTCGCAGCGCGATTGCGCATTCTGCTGAGCGCGAGAGACGAGGCCACGATTTCCACTCATCTCCTCGTCATGCTTCGGCAGGGAAGAAGCGCACGTTGCCGTGCAAGGCTCGCGCGACACGGCTGTGGAAAATTCGGAATCCGGGCGCTGACGATGCCCGCTGTTTGCCCTAACATATCATAATATTTTCAGGGGGCAGGACGACGCATGACGGGGGATGGACGGCCACAACTACGTGTAGTTGGTGGAAACGACGCGCTGGTGCGCTGTGAGCGTCTAAGTCGTGAGACGCGCTGGCCGCCCTTGCGGGTTGTGGGAAGCGAAGACCACGCCGCCGTCGCGGCACCGCGTCCGGTGCCAGCTTCGCCCATCCCGGTCGAACGCCCGCGCAGCTCGCCCAAGCAGGCCGCATGGGGCCAGGCTCTCCTCGCCGGGCTTGTCATCGTCATGCTGAGCAGTGTCGGGCAGGCGATCGCCCACTGGTAAGGGCGCCATACCAAGCAGCGTCTGCGGCGCGCGATCCGCGTCGGCACTTGGTGCCGCGATGCTCCCGGCGGCACGGCCATCGCCGCAAGCTCTTTCGAGCAACCCCAAAACCAACAGAACCCCGGGCCGTCATAGCCCAGGGTTCCTGAATGCCGGGAAGCTTGATGGCTTAACTGCCCGAGTGAAGAGAGTTGAACTGATTCCTGGGGCGATTATTGGGCGCTCGTGCGGCACGAACGTGGGCCGTCACGTCAGATCTTTCCACACATAGCCTTCATTGTGCGCTGCGGCGGAGGAACCGCGTTCGCGCCGAACGCGTTGCACGGCCAGACTTGTTGGGAGTGCGGCGATGGCGAATACGCTCGAGAAGATCGAGGAGCTGCAGGCGGTGATCGAGCTGGCACGACATGCGGCCGGCAAAGGCGATACGGCATGTGCGGTTCGCGTGATCCAGGAAATGCATATTCAGACAGGCATTCTGCTGACGGAGCTGCGCAAACCCACGATGCCGAGCGCGAGGATCTATAACCTCGCGACGGAACGCTCGGCGCGGGCCTGAGCCATGATGCAGCAAGCGCACGAGGCCATGGAGAAGATGAGCGCCGTCGCGTCGGCGGTGAAGGACGAGCGTTGGGGCGATGCCGAACGTTCGCTCAACGAGCTGCGCACGGTCCTCGACGCCATTTCCAACGGCGTTGCCGAGCGTGTGCGCGGGACGATCAACGCACCTCGGCCCGATCCGCGAGACCGCGGCTAAAAAACTTTCCTGACGACGGAAACTTCAAGGCGCGTTCGTTGTTAGGCAGTGTGAGCGCCCGCCGCCCCCCGTCGGATGGGCGTTCCTCTCAGCCCGGCCCGGTGAGCTTTCCCCCCTCAGCTCGCCGGGCTTTGGCGTTTGCGGCGCTCGAGCACATGACGAGCACAGCACCATCCCTGAGCCGCTCAGCAAGATCAGGACCGCTGAGGCGCGCCGCGCCCGGACTGGTCGCCGCCGCGATGACACCGTTGGCTTGCAGGAACGAGAGCGCTTCAGCGGACTTGATCGCGAAGTTCACGTTCTGCGGGATGTCTCCGCCCGCGCGCGCAACGGCGAGCGCATTGAGCTTCGCCACGACAACGCCGACGACCTGTCCCCGCTCATCGACGACGGGACCGCCGCTGTTTCCCTGCTGTATCGGGGCCGAAAGCTGGAAGTGCGCTTGATTGTCGGCGATGCCGGCAAGCGCCGTCACGTCGCCGCGCGTAAACGTGCCCGAGGAAGCGAGCGCGCCCAGATATGGAAAGCCGAAGATGGCGATCTGCTCGCCGAGACGCGCCTCGCGGCGCCAGGAGAGCACGGTCGGCGGCTGGCCCGGGGGCGTATCGCTGGCGATGAGCGCGAGGTCCCGCTTCGAGTCCGAGGCGCGTACGTGCGCCCGGCGAGAGCCCGTGTCGCCATGCCCCTTGATCGCGATGCTGCTGCAGCCCTCGACGACGTGCGCATTGGTCAGGATATCGCCACCTGCCGAGACGTAGAAGCCGGTGCCGGCAGAAAGGCGGGGCTTCGATGTCGTGGTGCCGCTGCCCAATGCTCCCGTGCTGCCCGGCAGGCGCGCAGCGGCCTCGCGCACGGCCACGGCGCACTTCGAGACTGCCGCGAGCGCCGCCGCCGCGCCGGCAAGCGAGAACTCGGCGCTCGTTGCGGGTGCCGTGAAGGTCAGCGAGCGGCCGGACGCGACGACACTCATGCGATCGGCCGGAAGCAGCCCGATGATCGTGAGACCGCTCGGAAGTCGACGCGGGTGGGCGACCTTGAGCACTTCATTGTCGACGGAGATGGTGATCCGCTTGCCGGCCATGCGATCGGCGGCCGGCCCGATCATGGCCAGTCCCCATTGCCCCTTGACGGTGCTGACGAAGCCCCAGGCGGCGGAGCGGCCGGCGTCGTGGGTGCTGGCGAACCCCTTGATGGCCTGACATCCGAGCGCCGCTTTGGCAGAGACCAGCATCTGCACGCGCCAGCCGTCCTTTTCCCAGACGACATCGCTCTGAGCCGACGCGGCGGGCGCGAGCCACGCCCACAGGACCGAACCGGCTGCGACTGCACGAATGACGCGGCGCGTGCGCATGACAGAGCCCGTGAGAAAAGTGGCGATGCTCGAGGGTTACTATTGGCGCAGTCTGGACGCGCCGCCAGTGCATGAACCCCACACCCTCGCAGATACTGTGCGCGGCGTTGGTAGCCAAAATTGGACGGAAACGGCTGGCGCGGCTTGGGGAGAGGGAAATGCTCGAGGTTAAGGCATTGATCCGGCTGCATGCGCGGCTTGGCGGCGCGTGTTCAGCAATGCCCGATCGCTCAATGCGCGGAGAAGACGAGGATCTTCAACGGCAGGACGGCCGCATGGACGCGAAGGATCATCGCGTGGACCACCGCGACGGCATCGACAACGTGAAGGTAGAGCCACCTGCCGATGCCGATGTCCTTGCTGGCAAGCGCGTCATGGTTGTTGGAGTAGGCATTGGCGATGCAGCTGCTGCCGGGCGTGACGTCGTCCATTCCGCCCGGAAACATCGGCTCGAGGAACGCTGTGATCGCGCCGGCCCTCGCGATCTGAGGTGCCTCGACGAGCTGCTCTGTTGCCCGGACCTGACCGGCAGCGACGGCATCCTGCACATTCGTCACGACCATCGGGATGATCGTCCACGGCTTTGAGAGGCAGGTGGCTTCCGCGACCATGCCTGGCCGCAGAATCTGCGCCTCGATCTGTCCGAAGCCGGCAATGAGGCGGGCTTGGCCCGCGCCCTCGGGTATGAGGACGCCTGCCGGCCGCATGAGCGGGTTCACGACGTCGCCGACGCGCAAGACGAACTGCTCGATGCGCCCCGAGACGCCCGCATAGACGACCATCTTCGAAAGCTCGACCTGGGCCTGCTCGCGCGCCGCCTCGGCGGTCGCCTTCTCGGCAGGGAGGAGCGTCGAAAGCCTCGTTTGCGCGGCTTGCCGCGCGGCCGTCGCCGCCACCACATCGCCGTTGCGAGTTTCGACGAGCTTGCGGAGCCTCTCGATCTCCCGCGCGGCAACGACATCGGCATTGCGACGCTGCAGCTCTTCCTTGGTCTCTAGCTCCTCCAGCGCCTGCTCGTAGGCACCTTGTGCCTTCAGGATCTGGCCTTCTGCCGCCGCGATGTCCGCCTGGGCCATGAGCATCGCCGCTTCGATTTCCACGATACGGCGGCTCGCGACTTCGAGGGCGGCCTGCTGGCGGGTGCTGTCGAGGCGGAAAAGCGGATCACCCTTCTTCACATCGGCGCTTGCGGGAACGAGAACCTCGGACACGCGCCCGCTGGCTTCCGGCAGAATGGATATGGTGCGGTAGAGGGACGTGACGTTGCTCGTCGAGGGATGGTTGTAAAAGACGATCGTGATCAGCGCGATCGTGAGCATCAGGCAGGTCGTGATTCCGTAACGGTACTCGTACCAGACGGAATAGATCGTGATCTCCTTTCCGATGCGCTTGCCCTGATAGCGCCGGTACAGGTAGTCGGGAAAGATCGTGAAGAGCGAGCACAGCAGCAGCTCAAGCATGCTTCACCTTTGGCGTGAGCACGGCGGTCGGCTCCGGAGCGGACACCGCCGTGGCTGGCGGCAGCGGCGTGATGGTCGGCTGTGGGGGAGCCTCGTCCTTGATCGCCCGGTCGTCGATCGCATGCTCCAGCGACTTCGCGATGCGGTCGAGCGGCCCCGAAACGTCGGTGACGGAGAACTTCGGGAACTTGACCAGCGCCAGGAGAAGGGCCGCCACCCAGAAGGCATGAATGTGGGTGAACAGCGAGAGCAGTGCGAGGACGGCGACGACATCGAACTGCGCGCGGTTGTGCACCATGCGCTCGGGCAGCGAATGCAGCCAGAAAAAGAGGACGCCCGCTGCCAGGACCGCGCCGATGAGCACGAGCGCGACGATGGTGAAAAGAACGTCCGACTGTCCCGGTCCCGTAATGAAGAACGGGACGTGATCTGGTTTGGCGACCGCTTGAAGTGGTGTCATTGCGAGCACCTTCGACCACCCGATTCAGGCGGTCACCATACCAACGCTGCCGCGAGACGGCCGAGGTTCATTTGCTCTTGGTTTCCGGCATACCCTTAACCTCATCCCGGCCGAGCATCAGACGGACCTTGTCGCCGATCTGCTCGAATTTGTCGGCGGTGATGGTTACGACTCTACTGCCCATGCCGAGAAGGCGATCTACTTCGACCTCGATGGCCTGGATCGCGCCATCCGGCCCGCGCTTGATGTCGACAACCTCACCCAGGTTGGAGTTATCGGAGGCGACCACCTCCAAGCCTCTGAGGCCGGCGATGCCCTGCATGGCGCTTTTCAAGCCCGAGGCGACCTTGGCGCAGGCGGGAGAAAGATTGCCGCGCTTCTCCATGATGCATTGACCGATACGCTCGGCGTTCTGGCATTGCGCCTCGATGTCGCTCCAGCAGGCCTCCGCAAGGCGCTCGACGCGGTCCACGACGCCCTCGAGATGGCGTGACACGCGATAGAGCGCCCACTGGCACCGGCGGCTCAGCTGATCGTCGAAGGCCTGCATACAGGTGATCAGCCGGCCTTCGCCGCGCGTGACCTTGCCGCAGAAATTCTGGATGTCCTTGGCACACGCGCCTTCGACGGTCTCGACGGCGGCCGCGACCCGTTCCCTGATGCTGGATTGCGCCAAACTCCCATTGAGAGGGAAAAGTATTGCGGATGCGGCAACGATTGCGGCCGGCAGAAGCGCGTTGGTCCATGATCGTATCATTGTGAATCCTCCTAGGATGCGCACGTGTGCAGCATCAGGATGGTCAACGTTCGCGGCAATACGCACTTGTCTCGATGCACTTCGGTGTGAACCCGCATCTCTGCGTTCATGGGGCGTGCGCATCGCATCCTCAGTCGACGATGTGGTAGCCGCCATCGATGTAGAGCGTATCGCCGGTGATGAGCTTCGCGGCGTCCGTGGCGAGGAAAGCCACGGCGGCGCCGACATCGTCAATGGAGACCAGGCTGCGCGTCGGTGCCTTCGATTCGGCCTTGCCCAGAAGCTCATCGAAATCCGAGATGCCCGACGCCGCGCGCGTCTTGAGCGGGCCCGGAGAGATCGCATGCACCCTGATTCTCTTCGGGCCGAGCTCGGCGGCCATGTAGCGCGTCGCCGACTCGAGCGCAGCCTTGACCGGTCCCATCATGTTGTAGTGCTCGACGACCATCTGCGAGCCGTAGTACGTCATCGTGAATGCCACGCCGCCGTCCTTCATGAGCGGCTCCGCAAGCTTGGTCATGCGGATGAAAGACCAGCACGAAACTTCCATCGCGAGCAGGAATCCGGACTTCGAGCAATCGACGACGCGGCCCTGGAGGTCTTCCTTCGGCGCAAAAGCGATCGAGTGCAGCAGGATGTCGAGCCGGCCCCATGTCTTCTGGATGTGCTCGAACACGGCTTCGAGCTGGCCTTCCTTGCCGAGGTCCAGGGGGAGCAGCGTGGATGCGCCGATCTCGCGTGCCAGCGGTTCCACGTACGTGCGCGTCTTGTCATTGAGATAGGTGATCGCGACGTCCGCGCCGAAGGCACTGAATGCCTTGGCACAGCCCCAGGCAATGGACTTGTCGTTGGCGATGCCGGTGACGAGTGCCTTCTTGCCCTTCAGGAGTGTCAGCGACGACGGGTCTATCATGCTCGTATCTCCTGAACGGGGTCCTGGATGCGCTTTGATATGACACGCCAAGTGTGACGCGCGATCATCAGTTCCTCGTCCGTTGGAATGACGTAGCAGGCGACCTTCGAACCGCGCGCCGATATGCGCGGCGCATTTTGCGCGTTGGCTTCGGGGTCCAGTTTTACGCCGAGCCAGTCCAACTGACGAAGAACGGCTTTGCGAATGCTCGGCGCGTGCTCGCCGATGCCGGCGGTGAAGATGAAACCGTCGAGGCCGCGCATGGCGGCGGTCAGCTGCCCCGCAAAGAGCGCGATTCTGTACGTGAAATATTCGAGCGCCATCTTCGCCCGAGGATCGCTGCTCGCGAGCAGCTCGCGAACGTCATTGCTGATGCCGGAAAGCCCTTTGAGGCCGCACTGCTTGTAGAGGAGATCGTTGAGCTCGCCCGCTCCGAGACGCTTCTGATCCATGAGATAGAGGACGACGCCCGCATCGAGCTGTCCCGGTCGCGTTCCCATGGGAAGGCCGTCGAGGGCGGTAAAGCCCATGGTGCTTTCGACGCTGCGTCCGTTCGCAATTGCGCACATGGAGGCCCCGCTGCCGAGGTGCGCGGCGATGATCTTCTTGCCCACAAGCTCAGGAGCGTGAGTGCCCAAGCTTTGGGCTATGTACTCGTACGACAGGCCGTGGAAGCCGTAGCGACGGACGCCTTCGTCGTAGAGATATTCCGGGATGGCGTAGCGATCCGCGACCTCGGCGTGTCCGCGGTGGAATGCCGTGTCGAAGCACGCCACCTGCGGCAGATGCGGCTGCCTTTCGAGAAGGATGCGGATGGGCGCGAGGTTGTTCGGCTGATGAAGCGGCGCGAGCGGCACGAGCGCTTCGAGCTTACGCATGACCGCGTCATTCACGATGGTCGGCGCGCTATACGCGGGCCCGCCGTGAACCACGCGATGGCCGACCGCGATCGGCAATGATCCGCTGCTGTACGCCCTGACGAACTTGACGACCTCGTCGAGCGCGCCCGGCACATCGGCGATCTCGTCCGCCCGCCATGTCCGATCGATCAGTGGTTCTTCTCCGCTCGATGCGTAGAGATGCGGGCGAGAGCCGATGCCGTCGAACTGTCCTTTCATGAGCCGATCGCATTGGCCGTCGTCGTGGACCGAGAACAGCTGGAACTTGATGCTCGAGCTGCCGGCATTCACCACGAATATCGTGTCGCTCATGGTTCAGCTCTGTGGGCTCGGTTCTCTATGGGCTCAACTCTGTATGGGTCGCCCCGTCTTGCGGCTGTAGGCGAGCAGGGACGCCACGGCGCAGGAAGCGAGGCGCGACCTCAGGTTGTCCGCTCGCGAGGTCAATATGATCGGGACGCGCGCGCCGAGAACGATGCCGGCCGCATCCGCGTTCGAGAGAAACGACAGGTTCTTCGCGAGCATGTTGCCGGCTTCGAGATCCGGCACGACGAGAATCTGTGCCTTGCCGGCGACCGGCGACTTGATGCCCTTGATGCGGGCCGCTTCCTCGCTGATGGCATTGTCGAACGCGAGAGGGCCGTCCAGTTCTCCGCCCGTGATCTGCCCGCGATCCGCCATCTTGCAGAGTGCGGCTGCTTCGATCGTCGAGGGAATGGCGACGGTCACGTTTTCGACCGCCGACAGAATGGCGACCTTCGGCGTGCCGAGGCCGAGGCCGACGAACAGGTCGATCGCGTTCTGCACGATGTCGCGCTTCGCCATCAGGTCCGGCGCGATGTTCACGGCTGCATCGGTGATGAACAGCGTCTGCGGATGCGTCGGCACATCCATGATGAAGACGTGACTGACGCGCCGGCCTGTCCGAAGACCATCGCGCTTCGTGACCTCGCCGAGAATTTCATCCGAATGGAGGCTGCCCTTCATCAGCAGCTCGGCCTTGCCTTCGCGCACGAGTGCAACGGCCCGCTCGGCGGAGGCCTGACTGTGCGGCACATCGACGATCTCGATGCCGGCGATATCGAGGCCGAGCTTTTCGGCGATGGCGCGGATCTTGCCGTCCGGGCCGACGAGGATGGGTTTGATCAGACCCGCTTCGAACGCCTCGACGGTGCCGCTCAGTGCGCTCTCGTCGCAGGGATGCGCCACTGCCGTCCAGAGCGGCGGCTTCGTTTTCGCCACCTCGACGAGATGCTCGTACTTGGCGTGCTGACGCACATCGAGCCGGTGTGGAGATTTGAGCTGCGCAGTTGCCCTGGCCATGACGGTCACTCAGATTTTGTGCGCTGCCGGCAGGTCCGTCACCACTTGAGGTTCAGGGCAACGGTCCCCGGCACGCCGCCTTCGAAACTGATCACCTCGGCGGTCATCTTGAAGCCCTTGGGCTTGAGCTCCCTGTCGAAGAACTCGTAGGCCTTCTTCGCAAATCCATCGAGCGACTCCGGCCAGTCGGCATCGCCATTGTTGATGCGGCGGCCACGGTCGTTGCAGTACTGGCAGGGGAAGGTCAGCACTTCGATCTGGTGCCGTCCCTGCTTCGCCGCGATCGTGACGGCATCGTTGATGCGCTGGATGACGTTGGGATGGATCTCCCGCGCCAGGAAGGCGTCGTGCAGGTCCTTCTTCACTTTGTCCTGCTTGAGCTTGTACTGGCGCTCCTCGTCCATCTTCGACGCTTCGGCTTCGGACGTGATCTCCTTCAAGTCGCGCGGGCTGAGGAAACCGGCCATGATACGCATCCTCATTCGTGGCTGTTGTGATGGGCAATTATCGGAGCTAGTTCCTGTGGCCCAGCTCTTGCGATCTCGATGTCTTCGCCGGCTTCAGGTGAGGCGGCGCGTCACCATTGCGGCGCGCGGAAGGGCGCTCGTCGTCGAGCTTCAGCAGCGGCTCGATCTCGGTCAGTCTCTCTTTCGCGGCTGTCTGGCCGACCACATTGACAATGCGGCGCAGTCGACCGATCAGCTCGCCGGCGAGGTCGCGATCCTTGGCCAGCATGTCGGGTATCGCGTCCAAGCACGCACGTTCGTCGAGCTGAAGCATGAAGAACTGATCGCGCAGGAGCTTCTTGAAATCGCCGAGCGACATGCCGCTTCCTGCCTCCTCGCGCGCGCGCCGCAGCAGATTGAAGCCACGCTCGTCCACCATGCCTTCCGGCATGCGCACATAGAGCAGCGCGCGCGTAATGGCCTCGCGCGGTCCGCCGTCCGGGATGGCACGCTTGATCTCCTCGATGCGCCGCTCGACGAGCGCGCGACGGGCGCCGTCCTCACCTGACTGCGCGCGGACCTGCCGCTCGGAAGCCTTGAGCCCGACGAGGGCTTGTAGAAACGGCGAGCCATAGACCGCGTAGAATGCGTTCTCATACATGGCATCGCGCCAATCGCGGTAGGCGTCGAGACTTCTTTCGACGTGCTCGGACATCTGCTCCTGTGCCTGCCACATGGGATTGCCGGCGGGCACAGTGCGGCGATAACCCTGTGCCATGTCGATGAACGCATCCATGGATTTCAGGAAGGGGTTCTTCGCCGAGAACATCTCGTATTGCAGTCGCAGGGGATGGAGATTGCGCATCCATGTCGCCGCGCCGTCGTTGACGAGGCCGCGGACCCAGGGGCGCATGAACGTCCGATAGAGGCCGAGATTGATCTCCGACACGCGCGCGGCCGTGGCGAAGCAGCGTTCGTCCTCCTCGCTGTTGCTCCCGAGGGCGCGGATGTCATCGAGGCTTCTGGTGGCGAAGCGAACGAGGTAGTCCCCCGATACGAGATCCGATGCAGGATCGGACTCGCCCTTGCGGGTCAGAACGGCTTCGTAGAGCCCGGGCGGCAGCACATCGATGAGATCGATGTTGCTCGCGAATTCGTCGTGCTCCTTGCGAGCAACGGAAGCGGAGACGAAGATGCCGAGATGGCCGATGGTATCGTGAAGCGCGTAGACGATCGTCTGGCCGTTCGCGCGGATTTCGTCGACGCTCTTGTAGAGGTCGAGTATCCAGTCCAGCGCCTGCTGCGGCGGCGTGATGTTGTCGGCTTTCGAGCAGAACACCACGATGGGCGAGCGGATATTGCGCAGGTCGATGCGCGTCCCGTCGGACGCCGTCATGCTGCCCGAGGCAAGCTTGTTCCCGACGAAAAGCTCGTCGGCGATGAACTGCATCTCCTCCGCGTTGAGCATCACGTGCCCGCCCCACCACTCCTCGAACTCGAGATAGCGGGGCCCTTCGGTGTCGATCTTCGAATAGAGATTGTAGGCTTTCGACCAGTACGTGTTCGATGGATTGAGGTTCTCGAAGTTCGACACGAGCCACGCGCCGTCGAACTTGCCGTTGCCGAGGTCGCCCATGAGTGCTGCGAGCCATGTCCCGCCGAGAAGGCCGCCGGTGTAACGCATGGGGTATTTGCCGTGGACGCCGGCCCAATAGGAGAGCGGCGAGCCGGCAACGATGATCGGGCCGAAGAGCTCGGGGCGCATGGCGGCGAGCATCATGACGGCCCATCCCGCCTGGCAATTGCCGATGACGGCCGGCTTGCCCTCAGCCTCGGGATGAAGCGCGATCACGTGCTCCAGGAATGCCGCTTCGGCGTCTGCGATGTCCTCGATGGTCTGGCCTGTCATGGGATCGGGAAGAAAGCCGATGAAGTAGCAGGGATGACCCGCGTTCATCGCAACGCCGATCTCGCTGTCGGCCTTGAAGCCGCCGATGCCCGGGCCATGTCCCGCCCTCGGATCGACGACGACGAAAGGCCGCTTCCTCTCGTCGAGGTCGATGCCGTCCGGCGGTACGACACGCGCGAGAACGTAGTTGACCGGGCGCGGAAGCTGGCGTCCGTCCATGACGAGTGCCGCTCTGAACTTGAGGACGTGCGGCGCCGTCTTGGCGGCATGATCGGTGTAGCGCTCTCCGCGCTCCCGCATCACGTCGAGGAAGAGGGCCGAGCGTTGAAAAGCATCGGTCCAATAGTCCGTTACGCTCTCCATGAGCGGCCACGGGAGCGGAGGCGTGCGGGATGTAGCCTGATCGTGCGTGCGCATGGATTGCGGCCCTCGACGCTGACCCGCCAAGCCGGGCTTGGCGACTTTGTCCTACGATACGGATGCCAGACGACCAGGCCCCCGACAGGTCCGAGTGGTTTGCGCGTTAACAATGCTTATGGCGCCGCGGAGCCGCCATCGGTGTTAGCCCCGATCTTCCCCCGGTCAGCTACCGAGCACTCGCGCCGGCGGTGCTCTTCCCGTATGATGCGCGTCGCGCCAAATCCCGAGCACACGCATGCCTCGCTTCGTCGCCGTCTACACCATGAAGCCGGAAGACCTCGCCGCCTTCCGCGCGCGCCCCAAATCCGAGCAGGACGCAATCGACAATGCGGGCTTGAAGGCGTGGGAGGAATGGAGGGAGCGCAGCAATGCCGCCGCCATCGTCGCGACCGACGTCATGGTGGGCAAGACGAGGCGCGTCACCAAATCCGGCATCACCGATGCGCGGAATGAGATCGCGGGCTTTGTGATCGTCGAAGCCGCCGACATCGTCGCCGCGGCCGCCCTCTTCGAGGACCATCCGCATATCACCATCTTTCCCGGCGACGGCATCGATGTCATGCCTGTCGTCTCGGGGCCGCCAGAGGATTAGCCGCCGGAGGACTGGCTGCCATGAAGCAAGGAACAGCCAGGGCCGCCGCCAACTGGCGCCGCGTCTATGCCATGCCCGTCGCGAGCGTCTATCCGTCCTATATTGCCAAGGCGGAGAAAAAGGGCCGCACCCGGGCCGAGGTCGACGAGATCTTCCGCTGGCTCACGGGCCACAGCCAGGCCTCGCTGGAAGCCGAGCTTGCGAAAAAGACGAGCTTCGAGGATTTCTTCGCGCACGCACCGCACCTGCATCCGTCTCGATCTTTGATCACCGGCGTCGTATGCGGCGTTCGCGTGGAGGAGATCGAGGAGCCCATGATGCGTGAGATCCGCTACCTCGACAAACTCATCGACGAGCTCGCCAAGGGCAAGACCATGGAAAAGATCCTCCGCCGGACGGCCTGACGTTCCCGGCGGCCGGCAGGGCTCGAATTGCACTCGGAAAGTCGTGGTGCCGCAAGAGGGACTCGAACCCCCGACCCCCGCATTACGAATGCGATGCTCTACCGGCTGAGCTATTGCGGCACTGGGCGGCGCGACGCGGCGCGCCTGCAAGATGCGCTGTCCATAGCCCCGGTCGGGCGGATTGGCAATGCTCTTAGGCCCCGGTGCGGCACCCTGCGACGCCCACCATCCACAACGGCTTGCCAGCGCCTGAGTCGGCCGGAGCCGCAGGCTCCACTGCGCTACTATTGCAACTATCCGTTGATAAGAAGCGTTTTTGCACGTTTACATTGCATTCAGGGATTGATGTCAACCTGAGCGTGTGGCGGAAATCGCTCTGCGGCGAACGACACCACACCAAACGCCTGGCTGGCCCGCCGCTCAACCGACCAGCCGGCCGAGCGCACAAGCGTATCTGTGCGATCGGCTTCAGGCCGCACGATTGCGCGTACCTGGGAAAGGAGGTGCGACGACGCTCATGTCGCTCTGGTCCGCAACTATGCGCCGATTGCGGAAGGCGGTCGACCCCCCGCCAGATCTCGGACTCTCGATGGACAATCCCACGCGTCCCTCCATGTCCATTCGAAGCACCCAAGGTCGACCGTATCGGCTCAAGCGCGGGCATTGGCCGCTGCCCTGATACTGCCAATTGGGGCGGCGGCCACGATCCCACCGCCGACCGATGCCTAAACGCGACACCCGCGTTCGCCGGGCCCGTTGTGCGTCCGTCGCAGGCATGATGTAGTAATCGGCGGGAGGGCGCAGGCACCTGCTGGGGAGCAGGGCCCTGTATCTTGTGTGCGTTGTGGGAGGGGTTATGGCTTGGGGGGCTCATCTTTTTGTGGCCGTCGTCTATGCGGCGCTCGCTGCGAGCTTCGTTGCCTCGACCGCCGCGCTCATCCTTGAATTCAAGGATCTGGACTGGCTGTCGCTCGCGCTGACGCACAGCCATCTCTTCGTCTTCTTCCCAACCTTCGGCATCGTGGTTCTCGCGGCCTTCTACTGGCCGTCGGTCATTTTCACGCACCTCTACTGGTCGAAGGAGACGCGGGTCCCGCTCGGCAAGCTGCGCTTCCTCATCGGCCTCGCCGTCGTCATCGCCGCTTCATGGTGGGTCGCACAGCAGATCGGCGGCGCACGCCTACGCGGTATCTGGGAGGTGCAACCCGCAGCCCTCCAGCAGGACAAGGGCAGCGAGGTGCCCTGCACGTCGGCCGATGGCGTCACCTCGAACTGCCAGCGCGTGCCGATCCTTTCCGCACTCGAGAAATTGCGCACGCTCGGGCGCCAGCGCGTCGGCCTCGCCGAGTTCACGCGCAACTGCCATCCGGACGCCCTCGTCGAGTTCCCGCCCGAGTATCGCGAGAAGCGCTACTGCTTCCCCGCGAGCGCGCTGCTCGACACGCGCCAGTGCTGCGATGTGCAGGCGCGCCTTGCCGCCGACGTCGCCGATCTTCAGGCCGACCCACGTCTGCGCTCGCGCTCGGCCGACCTCGACCGGTATTTCCTGCCTATGAAGGTGTTCTTCGTGGCGGTGATGGTGCTCATCGCGGCGTTGCTCGCCTTCTGGCGCAAGCGGATCGACGTTCTCTATCCCGAATACGTATCGGCCATCGAGCGCGGCATCATCATCGGTGGCCTGTCCATGCTCACATGGCCGCTGATGGACTACGCCTATCTGCAGACCAGCATGGCGCTTTTCGGCAGGATGAGCGGCGGGCTGCATCTGCGCTGGAGTTTGGTCATCGTGCCCTGGGCCATTCTGCTGCCGTTCTTTTTCCTGCGCCGGCTCGACAAGAACCGCGAGCTGATCGCGCAGGGCGCCAGCGTGATCGCGAGCGCGGTCGCAATCCTGCGCTATCCGCAGATCAACGATTGGGCCGTGCGCCTTCTGGGGGCGGGGGCCGAGCCCTGGACGTTCGGCCTCTTCGTGGTGCTGTCGCTTGTGGCCTTCATCTGGCTCTTTTGGCGTCCGGACAGGCCTCCTCCCAATGGCCGCGCGCCCTCGCAGGCCTCTCCGCTGACTTGAGGCTTGGCGCCGTCGTCGCCTGTCGCACGCCTGTCGCTAAAGCGTCGGACTTGAAATTCACCTCGGTTCGGGGCTAGGCCGGGAGTGAGTTTCGAGTCCAAAGTTGCTTTAGAGCAGAGCGGACGAGCGGCCTTCCAAGCAGCGAGAAGCATGGCGATGCTGACGATCTACGACGCTGCCGGCAACGGCCTCGAAACCTGCAAGGGTGTCGACGCGCTCACGGACGCGAGCGTGTGGATCGATCTGCTCAATCCCACACCCGAGGAGGATGCCGCCGTCGAGCGGGCACTCGGCATCTGCGTGCCGACGCGCGCCGAGATGCGCGAGATCGAGGCGTCTAACCGGCTCTACGTCGAAGGCGGCGCCTACTACATGACGGCGTACATCATCTACGCTATCGAGCAGACCGTCCCGGCCGCATCCTCGATCACCTTCATCGTCGTCGGCAATCGGCTGGTCACGGTGCGCTACGCCGAGCCGAAGGCCTTTCCCATGTTCCTGGCGCGCGCCGAGAAGGGACACGCGCCCTGCGCGAACGGGCCGGACATCATGATCGGTCTCATCGAGTCGCTCATCCACCGGCAGGCGGATCTCATCGAGCGCATACAGGACGACGTCGATCGCCTCGCGCCGAGCGTCTTCGAGATCAAGGGCGGGCAACAGACGCGCGGCAAGCGTCTCGACGTGGCGCTACGCACGATCGGCAAGGAAGGCGACATCGTCGCCCGCGTGCAGGAGAGCGCGTTCTCGATCGACCGCGTGCTGGCGTTCGTCGCGAATGCCATGCGTGAGCGCGGCGGCGATGCCAAGATCGGCAAGAGGATCAAGTCGGCGCAGCGCGACATCGCCTCGCTGCTGGACAACATGCGCTTCCTCAGCACGCGCCTCGAATTCCTGCTCGAGGCGACCCTCGGCATGATCAACATCGAGCAGAACCAGATCATCAAGCTGTTCTCGGTGGCGGCTGTCGTATTCCTGCCGCCGACGCTGATCGCTTCGATCTACGGCATGAACTTCAAGCACATGCCCGAGCTCGACTGGACGATCGGCTATCCATTGGCGATCGTGCTCATGGTGTTCGCGGCGGTGCTGCCCTACGTCTATTTCAGGCGCAAGGGCTGGCTGTAGATGCGGCGCGCCGCATGGCTGGCGATCGCGGCCCTCGCGCTTCCCGTCGCAGCTGCACGCGCCGAGACGCCGCCGCCGTGTCCACTCGCGCGCGGCGAAGCGCGCGCCATCGCCCGCGTGATCGATGGCGAGACATTGACGCTCGACGATGGCCGCAACCTGCGTCTGATCGGTGCGCTGGCACCGCGGGCCGGCGATGTCGGCGCGGCGGCCGGGAGCTGGCCGCCGGAGAATGCGACGCGCACCGCGCTCGCGGCGCTGGTGGAGGGACGATCGGTCACGCTCTGGCATGATGCGCATCGGAGCGACCGTTATGGCCAGGTGCTCGCACAGGTCATGATCGACGGCACGTGGCTGCAGGGCACGCTGGTCGAGCGCGGTCTCGCGCGGGCCTACGGACGTCCCGGCGTCGATGCGTGCGCGGAAGCCCTGGCGCGGCTCGAACGGCGCGCGCGGGAGGACGGTCTCGGCTTGTGGAGCAGCGCGAGCTATGGCGTGCGTGCGGCGTCTCGGGGGGATTGGGCGCGCGTGCTCCACTCCTTTCAGATCGTGAGTGCAAGCGTGCGTCGTGTCTCGCGCGGTTCGGGCGACGTCTATCTGACGCTCGGCTCGTGGAGCGACCGTGCCTATCCGCTCGCGGCCGTTGTCGCAGCCCGTCGGTCGGATCTGACGGGCGGCATGGCACCGCGCAATCTTGTCGGCCGTCGCGTGCTGGTGCGCGGATGGATCGAGCAGCGCCGCGGCCCGGTGATCGTCGTCGACAGCAAGGGGCAGATCGAGCTGGTCGATTGATGTTTTTTCCCCTCTCCCCGCGCTTGCGGGGAGCTTGCCGCGGGCGCTGCAGGTCCCTTCTCCCCGTTCTGACGGGGAGAAGGTTAGGATGAGGGGCGGCGGCAGACACTTGTGTTACGCAAGATCCCGCCCCTCACCCTAACCCTCTCCCCGCGAAGTGCGGGGAGAGGGGACTTCCGGCGCAATCCGCCGTCGCTCCAACTCGACGATCGGCCCGTCAGGTTCGGCGAGGCCGCGCGCAATCAGCTCGATATGCGGGCGATTGCCGTCGAGTGCGAGACGATAGAGGTGATAGCGCGCCGGCGGCTCCTTCTTGTAAGGGCGCGCCAGCGACGCGGATGGCACGCCGATGATCGGGATGGCGCCGGATGAGGACGGATGCCAATGCTCGCTCGCGATGTGCTCATGACCATGCAACACGAGCTCGGCGCCATGCCGCGCAAGGACATCGGCGAGCGCATCGGCATCCTTGAGATCGTGGCGCGCCTTCGCGAGCCCCGGCAGCGGCGGATGATGGATGAGAACGACGCGCTCAAGCCCTTCCGCGCCGAGGCGATCGAGAATGCGAGCAAGGCGTTCGAGCTGTGGCTTGCCGATGCGGCCGATGGCATAGAAGGGGCGCGTCGGCACGGCCGAGTTGAGCGCGATGATCGCCAGCTTCCCGAAGCGGCGCACGAACGGGAAGGCCTCTTTGCTGCCGAGCGCTTCCGCGATGGCGTAGTCGGCGGCCGCCGTGTTGGGCGACATGTGCGGTTGCCAGCGCGCGGTGCCGATGTCGGTGCCGATGCTGCTGTAGATGTCATGATTGCCGGGGATCACTGTCACGCGCTCGGGATCGCCGAGCGTCCGGAGCCACGCGAGTGCCGCCTCGTGCTCCACGGGGAGGCCGAGGTTCGCGAGGTCGCCGGTGACGGCGATGTGGTCGGGCGCTTGCCGGGCGATGTCGGCGACAATGCGGTCGAGCACGTCGCGGCTGTAGAGGTGGCGGCGCCGGCGCTGCCAGTTGAGCCAGCCGAGAAGGCGCTTCACATTCCAGTGGCGTGCGCCGATCGCCGGCAGCGGGCTCAGATGTACGTCCGAGAGGTGCGCGAGCGTGAACGCGCCGCCGTTCCTGTCCTCCGCCGCCATTCTGCCCGGGCCTGCCATGCTATGATCAATGTGGTGGCTTATACGCCAGCTGCCGAGGTGCGGCAAAGGCGCCGGGCCTTAAGCAATCCCATTGATGTGTTGGGCCGGCTGAGCGTTCATGCTGGAAAGGCAGGGCTCCGGCGCGGTATACGGCAGTCATGAGCGACATCCTCACCAAGATCACGAAGTACAAGCTCGCCGAGATCGCCGAGGCGAAGCGCGCGCGGCCGGAGGCGGCCATCGAGGAGGCGGCACGCCGCGCGACGCCCGTCAGGTCCTTTGCCGGGGCGCTCGAGCGCCGCATTCGCGAAGGCCAGTTCGCGCTGATCGCCGAGATCAAGAAGGCATCGCCCTCGAAGGGGCTCATCCGCGCCGATTTCGATCCGCCCGCGCTCGCCAAGGCCTATGAGGCTGGCGGCGCCGCGTGCCTCTCCGTGCTGACGGACACGCCGTCCTTCCAGGGCGCGCCGGAGTTCCTGACGGCGGCGCGCAAGACCACGCGCCTTCCGGCACTGCGCAAGGATTTCATGCTCGATACGTACCAGGTGGCGGAGGCGCGCGCGTGGGGCGCGGACTGCATTCTCATCATCATGGCGCAGATCGAGGATGGCGTGGCGCGCGATCTGGCGGCGGCAGCGCAGGCCTGGGGCATGGATGCGATCGTCGAGGTGCACGATGATGCCGAGCTCGAGCGCGCGCTCGCCTTGCCGTGCCGTCTGATCGGCATCAACAACCGCAATCTCAAGACCTTCGAGACGACGCTCGCGACGACCGAACGTCTCGCGCCGCGCGTGCCCAAGGACCGCATCGTCATCGGTGAGAGCGGCATCGCCACGCACGCCGATCTCGAGCGCCTCGCGAAGGTCGGCGTGCACGCTTTCCTCGTCGGCGAAAGCCTCATGCGCAAGGACGACGTCACGGCTGCGACGCGCGAGCTGCTGACGGGGCGTACGTCATGAGCCGCCTCTCGCACATCAACGAGGCGGGCGACGCCGTGATGGTCGATGTGTCCGATAAGGCCGTGACCGCGCGCACAGCCATTGCCGAGGGTTTTGTCGCGATGGCGCCGGCGACGCTGGCGCTCGTGACGACGGGCGAGGCCAAGAAGGGCGATGTGCTCGCGGCGGCGCGTCTTGCCGGCATCATGGCGGCCAAGCGCACGCATGAGCTGATCCCACTCTGCCATCCGCTTGCGATCAGCAAGGCGAGCGTCGACTTCGAGATGCGCGACGACCCGTGCGGCATTGCGGTTCGCGCCGAGGTGAAGGTGAGCGGCCAGACAGGCGTCGAGATGGAGGCGCTGACGGCCGTCTCGGTCGCCTGCCTCACGATCTACGACATGCTCAAGGCTGCGGATCGCGGCATGGTCATCGGGCCCGTGCAACTCGTCGAGAAGAGCGGCGGCCGCTCAGGCACCTGGCGCGCGGCGCCGTCGAGCGCGAAGGACTGAGGCCATGGCATCGCCGTTGCTCTCCGTGGAGGAGGCCCTTGCCCGCATTCTCGCAGGTGCCGGGCCGCTCGGCACGGAGCGCATCGCGATCGAGTCCGCGCATGACCGCATTCTCGCCGAGCCACTCGCCGCGCGACTGACGCAGCCGCCGTTCGATGCCTCGGCCATGGACGGCTATGCGGTGCGTGCGACGGACGTCGCGAAGCTGCCGGCCAAGCTGAACGTGATCGGCGAGTCTGCGGCGGGACATCCTTTCGGCGGCCGCGTTGATGCGGGCGAAGCGGTCCGCATCTTCACGGGCGCGCCGGTGCCGGAGGGTGCCGATGGCATTGTCATCCAGGAGCACACGAAGCGCGAGGGCGATCAGGTCCTCGTCGAGGGAGACGATCTCGAAACCGCGCACATTCGCCCGCGCGGCGGCGATTTCCGCGAGGGTATGACGCTGCTCGACGCCGGCCGCCGCCTCGGGCCGCGTGAGCTGTCGCTCGCCGCATCCATGGGGCATGGCGAGGTCGCCGTATTCCGACGGCCGAAGGTGGCTGTTCTTTCGACGGGTGATGAGCTCGTGCGTCCCGGCGAGACGCCGGGCATCGGGCAAATCGTGGCGTCGAACCATCTCGGCGTCGGTGCGATGATGCGCGCGTTCGGCGCCGAGGTCATACAGCTCGGCATTGCGCGCGACACGGCGGAAAGCCTCACGGCGCACGTCGAGCGCGCCAAGGATGCGGATGTGCTCGTGACGATCGGCGGCGCGTCGGTCGGCGATCATGATCTCGTCGCGCCCGTGCTCTCGAAGCAGGGCATGGAGCTCGCCTTCTGGAAGATCGCCATGCGTCCGGGCAAGCCGCTCATGAGTGGGCGGCTCGGTGCGCTGCGCGTGATCGGTCTGCCGGGCAATCCCGTATCGTCGCTCATCTGCGCGCGCGTGTTCGTGGCGCCGCTGATCGAGCAACTGGCAGGACGTCCGGTCGCGACGGAAGCGACGCGGCGCGCGGAGGTTGCCGTTGCCATCGAGGCGAACGGCCCGCGCCAGCACTACATGCGCGCGACGTTGATGTCGGGTGGCGACGGTTTGCCGAAAGTGACGCCCGTGCGCTCGCAGGACAGCTCGCTCCTCTCGCCGCTCGCGATTGCCGATTGCCTGATCGTGCGCCCGCCCAGTGCCCCCGCCGCCGTACCCGGCGATATCGTGCACGTCTTGCCGCTGGATTTTTGAGGGCTCGCGGCTCGCGCCTGCGGCGCGAATGGGCTATCGCCCAAACCCATTCGGGGAGACCCCGAACCCCCTTCTTTTTGAGACAGGGAGTTCGCAGCGAGCGCCCTCCTTCCCCCTCTCCCCGCTTTCGCGGGGAGAGGAACAAGTTATTTTTGCGGCCGGTTCTTCGCCCACTCCGTGTACTTCTTCGCCTTCTCGTGGGTCTCGGCGTAGTACTTTTCGTACTCCGCGCCGACCATGATCTTGATCGCAAGACCGGCC
>JAEWIJ010000048.1 GCA_023387235.1 Pseudomonadota bacterium | reverse complement strand
TTTTTTGTGGAGTTGGAGCGAGCCGCACGCGCGACAGGTCCCTTCTCCCCGTCCTTACGGGGAGATGGTTAGGATGAGGGGCGGGAGCTTGCGGTATCGTCGGCGTGTGCCGCCGCCCCTCACCCCGCAAGAGCGGGGAGAGGGAGAAGAGCGCGTCGCACGCGGACCGCCCATATCCACCCGCACCCGACTTCGGCTACCTTGGCGCGCCCTCGAGGAGCGCAGCGCGTGCCGAACGACCTCCGCCCGCCCGACACGAATGCGCCGCCGCCGCGCAGCGGGCCGCGCTTCACCGACAGTCGCGTCACACGCATCACACTGACCGCGCTCCGCGCACTCGCCGGCGCCGCGCGTCTGATCCTGCAAACGCTCCTCGCGCTTATCATCGTTTTCGAGGAATGGGGCTGGCGGCCGCTGGCTGCGGCGCTGGGCCAACTGGCGCGCCTCAAGCCGATCGCCCGGCTCGAAGCGCAGATCCAGCGCCTGCCGCCCTACGGCGCACTGCTCGTCTTCGGCGCACCGTCGATCCTCATCCTGCCGCTGAAGTTCGTTGCGGTCTTCCTGATCGCTTCGGGGCGCGAATTCGAGGCGACGCTGCTCTTCATCGGCGCGAAGATCGTCGGCACGGCGATCGTGGCGCGGCTCTTCCAGCTTACCGAAGCCCAGCTTCTGCAGATCCCGTGGTTCGCGCGGGCCTATGGCGTGTTCATGCCGTGGAAGGATGCACTGACGGCGTGGATCCACGGCTCCTGGCCCTGGCGCTATGCCCGCGTCGTGAAGGAGCGCGTGCGGCGGCTCATGCAGCCGCTCGCGCGCGCGATCCGGGCCGAGGCCGCCGCGTTGCTGACGCGCGTGAAGGGGTGGCTGGGTCGGGCCTGAGCGATCTCAGGCGGCGGTGCGCACGTTGAGCGACTTGAGCGCGGCAATGGCGTCGTGCGCCAGCATCCGGCTCATGTCGTCGGTCGCGGATGCCAGCATCGCTTCCGCGACGCGCATCTCCTCGGCGAGCGTGCTCGGATCGGCCGACG
This sequence comes from Pseudomonadota bacterium, assembly GCA_023387235.1. Taxonomy (GTDB): domain Bacteria; phylum Pseudomonadota; class Alphaproteobacteria; order Rhizobiales; family Hyphomicrobiaceae. The sequence goes on along the minus strand of JAEWIJ010000048.1, from coordinate 4,967 downwards.
TCACATCGACGAGGTTCTGCGCGAGGATGGTGAGCTGGGTCGGATCGACCTCGGCAAAGCCGCCGCGCACGTAGATGCGGCGACGGCCACTGTCCTGGCGGATCTCGATGATGCCGGGGCGCAGCGCGCTGATCAGCGGCGCATGACCGGCGAGCACCGTGAAGTCGCCCTCGGCGCCCGGCACGGTCACCTCTGTCGCCTCCCCGGTGAGAAGCACGCGCTCGGGGCTGACGAACTCGATTTTGAAGGGTGCTGCCATGGTCGCTATCGGGGCCGTTCCTGGACTCTAGTCTCTGGCTGTTGCGGCGAGCGCATCCCACAAGGTGAGCGCTCGCCAGGGTCTCGTCACGCGTCAGGCCGACTTCTCGTCGTCCTGCTCCTGCAGCTGCGTGCCGCAGAAGGGGCAGAAGAAGACCGGATAGTCCACCATGCCCTCGTCGTCTTCCTTCTCGCCCTCGGCGATGCCGACCGACATGTAGAGTACGCCGTCTTCACCCACCTCGATCAGCGGCGAGAACTCCTTGGTCGAAATCAGCTCCTTGAGCGTCGCGCAGCATGATCCGAATTCGTCGCTCATGCAGTACCCTCTCCGCGGCCGTGGCCGTCTGCTGATGGGCCCCCCACCACAACGCCGACCTTGGCCCGTGGCTCAGCCCCTGCCCCTGCCCAGTTCCCGGATCACGCCGCCTCCGCCAGCTTCTCGGCCTTGGCGATCGCCTCCTCGATCGTGCCTACCATATAGAAGGCCTGCTCGGGGAGATGGTCGTAGTCACCATTGCACAGGCCCTTGAAGCCCTTGATGGTGTCCGCGATCGAGACGAGGACGCCCGGCGAGCCGGTGAAGACCTCGGCAACGTGGAAGGGCTGCGACAGGAAGCGCTCGATCTTACGGGCGCGGGCGACCGTCAGCTTGTCGTCCTCGGAGAGCTCGTCCATGCCGAGAATGGCGATAATGTCCTGCAGCGACTTGTACTTCTGCAGGATCTGCTGGACCTGACGGGCGACCTGATAGTGCTCGTCGCCGACGACGCGCGGCTCGAGAATGCGCGAGGTCGAGTCGAGCGGGTCCACAGCCGGGTAGATGCCCTTCTCGGCGATCGAACGCGAAAGCACGGTCGTCGCATCAAGATGGGCGAACGAGGTCGCGGGCGCCGGGTCGGTCAGGTCGTCGGCGGGCACGTAGATGGCCTGCACCGAGGTGATCGAGCCCTTCTGGGTCGTGGTGATTCGCTCCTGCAGCGCGCCCATGTCGGTCGCGAGCGTCGGCTGGTAGCCGACCGCCGAAGGAATACGGCCGAGGAGGGCCGACACTTCCGAGCCCGCCTGCGTGAAGCGGAAGATGTTGTCGACGAAGAACAGCACGTCCTGGCCCTGGTCGCGGAAGTGCTCGGCGACCGTGAGGCCCGAGAGCGCGACGCGCATGCGCGCGCCCGGCGGCTCGTTCATCTGGCCATACACCAGCGCGCACTTCGAGCCGGCCGTCGATCCGTTGTTCTCCTTCGGATCGATGTTGACCTTGGACTCGATCATCTCGTGATAGAGGTCGTTGCCCTCGCGCGTGCGCTCGCCGACGCCGGCGAACACCGAGTAGCCGCCGTGGGCCTTCGCGACGTTGTTGATGAGCTCCATGATCAGCACGGTCTTGCCGACGCCGGCGCCGCCGAACAGGCCGACCTTGCCGCCCTTGGCGTACGGCGCCAGCAGATCCACGACCTTGATGCCGGTGACCAGCAGCTCGGCTTCGGTCGACTGCTCCGCGAACATCGGCGCGGGCTGATGGATGGCGCGCTTGGTCGCCGTCTTGACGGGGCCGGCTTCGTCCACCGGCTCGCCGATCACGTTCATGATGCGGCCGAGCGTCTCGTCGCCGACCGGCACCGCGATCGGCTGGCCGGTGTCGGTCACCTCATGACCGCGCGTCAGGCCCTCGCTCGAGTCCATGGCGATCGTGCGCACGGTGCTCTCGCCGAGATGCTGGGCGACCTCGAGCACGAGGCGCTGACCCTGGTTCGTCGTCTCGAGTGCGTTCAGGATCTCAGGGAGATGCCCTTCGAACTGGACGTCCACGACGGCGCCCATCACCTGCCGGATCTTGCCAACTTTGTTCGATGCCATCGCTGCTTCCTCGTTCTCTACTCTGTCGGCGCGGCGGGGCCGCTACCTTGTTCGCATTCGTCGTGAGATGCCGGCGCTAGAGCGCTTCGGCGCCGGAGATGATCTCGATCAGCTCCTTGGTGATGTTCGCCTGACGCTGGCGATTGTACTTGATCGTCAGCTTGTTGATCATGTCGCCCGCGTTGCGCGTGGCGTTGTCCATGGCGGTCATGCGCGCGCCCTGCTCGCCGGCCGCATTCTCGAGAAGCCCGCGGAAAATCTGCGTCGCGATGTTGCGCTTGAGGAGCTGGCCGAGGATCTCCTCCTCGGAGGGCTCGTACTCGTAGATGGCCTCGGCCTTGCCCGGCTGCGTGCCCTGGGCCGTCTCGGGAAGCTTGGCCGGGATGATCTGGAGCGCCGTCGGCGTCTGCGTGATGACGTTCTTGAACTCGGAGTAATAGAGCGTCGCGACGTCGAACTCACCGGCTTCGAACATCGCCATGACCTTGTCGGCGATCTCCTCGGCGTTGATGAAGCCGAGCTGCCGCACGCCCTTGAGGTCCACGCGATCGGTGATCTGGCGCGCGTAGTCGCGGCGCAGGTTGTCGAAGCCCTTGCGGCCGACGGCGAGGATTTTCACCGTCTTGCCCGCAGCGACGAGCCGGCGGATGTCCTGGCGGGCGCGCCGCGCGATATTGGTATTGAAGCCGCCGCAGAGACCGCGCTCGGCGGTCATCACGATCAGCAGATGCACGTCTTCCTTGCCGGTGCCGACGAGGAGGGGCGACATCCCCTCCTTGCTGGCGAGACGGCTGTTCAGGTTCGCGAGGATCTGGTCCATGCGCTGGGCATAGGGACGCGCGGCGTGGGCCGCTTCCTGTGCGCGCCGGAGCTTCGCCGCGGCCACCATCTGCATGGCCTTGGTGATCTTGCGCGTCGCCTTGACCGAGGCGATGCGCGTGCGCATGTCTTTCAGTGAGGCCATGGCGTCCTGGCGATCCTGTCAGTTGAGCCCGTTGGCGACCGTCAAGCGAATTGCTTGGCGACGCTCTCGACCACGCCCTTGAGCTTGGCCTCGGTGTCCTTCGAGAGATCCTTGGTCGAGCGGATGTCGTCGAGGATCGCGGCGTTGCTTCCGCGAAGCGACGCCAGCAGCGCCTCCTCGAAAGGCTTCACCTGACCGATCGGCATGGGATCGAGATAGCCGTTCACGCCGGCGTAGATCACGCAGACCTGCTCTTCCATCTTGAGCGGCGAGAACTGCGGCTGCTTCAGCAGCTCGGTGAGCTTCGAGCCGCGGTTCAGCAGGCGCTGGGTCGCGGCGTCGAGGTCGGAGCCGAACTGCGCGAAGGCGGCCATCTCGCGGTACTGCGCGAGCTCGCCCTTGATCTTGCCGGCGACCTTCTTCATCGCCTTCGTCTGAGCCGACGAGCCGACGCGCGACACCGAGAGACCGACGTTCACGGCCGGACGGATGCCCTGGAAGAAGAGATCCGTCTCGAGGAAGATCTGGCCGTCGGTGATCGAGATCACGTTCGTCGGAATGTAGGCCGACACGTCGTTGGCCTGCGTCTCGATGACCGGCAGCGCCGTCAGCGAGCCCTTGCCGGCGGCATCGCCCATCTTCGCCGCGCGCTCGAGCAGACGCGAGTGGAGATAGAAGACGTCGCCCGGATAGGCTTCGCGGCCCGGCGGGCGGCGCAGCAGCAGCGACATCTGGCGGTAGGCGACGGCCTGCTTGGAGAGGTCGTCGTAGATGATGACTGCGTGCATGCCGTTGTCGCGGAAGTACTCACCCATGGCGCAGCCGGCGAACGGCGCGAGGAACTGCATCGGCGCCGGGTCGGAGGCCGTCGCGGCGACGACGATCGAATAATCGAGCGCGCCGTTCTCCTCCAGCGCCTTGACGAACTGAGCGACCGTCGAGCGCTTCTGGCCGACGGCGACGTAGACGCAGTAGAGCTTCTGGCTCTCGTCCGTGCCCTGGTTGAGCGGCTTCTGGTTGAGAATCGTGTCGAGGGCGACGGCGGTCTTGCCGGTCTGGCGGTCGCCGATGATCAGCTCGCGCTGACCGCGGCCGATCGGGATGAGCGCGTCGATGGCCTTGAGGCCGGTCGCCATCGGCTCGTGCACGGACTTGCGCGGGATGATGCCCGGCGCCTTCACGTCCACGCGGGACATGTGGTCGCCCTTGATCGGGCCCTTGCCGTCGATCGGGTTGCCGAGCGCGTCGACGACGCGGCCGAGCAGGCCTTTGCCGACGGGAACCTCGACGATGGCGCCCGTCCGCTTGACGGTATCGCCTTCCTTGATGCCGCGGTCGTCGCCGAAGATGACGACGCCGACGTTATCGGACTCGAGATTGAGCGCCATGCCCCGGATATTGCCCGGGAACTCGACCATCTCGCCGGCCTGGACGTTGTCGAGGCCATAGACGCGGGCAATGCCGTCGCCGACCGACAGCACCTGACCGATTTCGGAGACTTCCGCCTCCTGGCCGAAATTCTTGATCTGCTCTTTGAGGATCGCGGAGATCTCAGCGGCCTTGATTTCCATCAGCGGACCTCTTTCATGGCGGTCTTGAGTGACGTGAGCTTGGTGCGAAGCGAGCTGTCGATCATGCGCGAGCCCATCTTGACGATGAGCCCGCCGAGCAGCGTTGCGTCGACCTTGGTGATGAGACGGACATCCTTGCCTGCGGAGGCACGGAGCGTGTCCTTCAGTGCGGTGAGCTGCTCATCCGTAAGCGGATGCGCGCTCGCGACCTCGGCATTGATCTCGCCGCGCTGGCGGGCGGCCAATGCGAGGAACGTGCGGATCATCTCGTTCAAAGCGAAAAGGCGCCGGTTGCGGGCCAGCACCTTGAGGAAATT